>JAFLCP010000052.1 GCA_017303505.1 Planctomycetota bacterium
CCCGATGTCACAAAGGTCACTTCATAAAGACCGGGCTTTGAGAAGGCGAAGTTAAGGTGACGGTGACTTCCCGCAGCGAGATCGATTGAATCAACTGTCGAAACACCGTCGCTAGTTGACATAAACTTGCTCGGTGTCGTAGGCGTTAGGCCTGATCGCCACACAGAGAAGTGGCCTGGCCCCACCACGGAATGAAGATGCAATGTAACCGAGTTACCGACAAAAATATCGTCGGCCATTTCTTCGGTGCCTAATCCCAAGAAAAGCAATTCCGGGTTTTCAACCTCCGCCAGTACAAAGAATTCTTCGCCTACTCCTATACCTAGAAAATCATAGACAGGCAAAGCAGAGTCACCGGAGCGCACCGTGCGGCCTGCCTCACCCACCATCAATTGGGCTTCATTTGGTGCATACTCGATATCATTTTCTTCATCATGAATGTGCAAATCCCACGCGCCATCTGCATAGTTCAAGCCGATGTCAGTATGTCCCACATACAAAACAGTATCGACCACGGGACGCAGGCTTTCGTTAATCGTTACGGTCGCAGTAGCGTTGCCCCAAGGGGTATTCAATCTGTAAACGAAACTGTCCGATCCATCAAACATTGTGGAAGGCGTATAGGTAAACGAACCATCGGCTTGAAGACTCAAGGTTCCCTTGGTGGTAGATGTAACCAAGGTTGTAAAGATTTCGCCGGGAACGTGCGCCTGGTAACCGCTATGCCAATCATCATTGACGGTTACAGAACCTCGCAGTACTGAGTCGTCGACTACGTTGAAGCTATCGTTCTCAGCATTGGGTAGTTCAATTCCAAAGTGCAGCGTAATGATTTGGCTTTCAGCCAAGGGATCGATTCCCTCGTCATATGTGCCCGACTTGTTCACATCGACATAGCCAGAAGCTGCGACATCGATTTGGTACAAACCTGGCTTGCTAAATGCCCAGTTGTAATGAATGTGGTCGAGGTTGGGGATCCACGCTCGATCGGTCGCATCGATACCGTCGGCGGACGACATGAATACCTTTGGTTCACTGAGTCCGTTCTGATAAAGAGAAAAGTCTCCCCCCTCAGGCCCACGAACATCGAGCAATTGCAATTGAATCCATGGGGCAGTGCTGTTGACGCGAGAGTCAGCTTCAAAGTAGCGAGCAAAATCACCTACATTGTTAAAGTAAGCACCAACACCAGGCCACGGTGTTGTTGTCGAATAAGTTTCAGGGAAAATCCAAACGGGTTCTCCCGAATCAGCGCCTAGAAAATCCCAGGTTGCTTCCGCAGGACGCAATTTCCGAGCATCTTCACCCGCCTTTAGCAATGTGTCGTTGGTTTCCCACCACCCATCACCATACCAGAATCCATACCAATCCCCCGGCAAAAACTGAACGACTAGGTCGAGATGTCCGTCAGCTACAACGCTTGTAAAAGTTGGAGTTGCGGTCGATGTTCGAACAGTGTACCCCTGACCGTAAAAGAACTCTCCGTTGCCGAATCCGACTCCCCCCAACTCATATCCAGAAGTATCAACAATCGAATCGTCATCGAGGACCTTCAAGCGAAGCGTTCCTTCGCCACTACCAACGTTTGCAGTTACAGTATAGACAGCACCACTACCACTGACACTCGCAATGGAGGCACCTGGCAAGCCCACCTCTACCAGCTCAAAATCATCGATCGAAACCCCAGTGACTGCTTCGCCAAAAGTCACCTCAAATCGAACGGAAGAAGAGGCGACCGGATTAGGATCAAGACGCATGACGGAAGTCACAGAAGGTGCCCCGCCATTGACCAAGACAGCAGTGGTATTCACGGACGCCCACTGCAAAAACGAAGACTCAATGGTTCGATTGTAGATATCGGTGATTACGGCGCCGTTCAGTTGCAGCGAATTGGAGATATCGATGCCATTTAGATCAAGATCCGTTGGCTGTACTTGGTACTGGAATCGAAGGACGTTTGGATTGGGTTGGCCAACGTAAGGAACTTGGACAACTTGCGAACCAATAGTAACGGGTAAAGTGGGTGAACCACTTGTGGTATTCACTTTGGTGTTAAAGCCCAAGAAAACGTCGAACACCATCGGGTAACCATTCAAGTAGGTACGGTTAGGCGGTGGCGTCAGAGCTGTAATGTTGTCCTCTTGGCGGTTTCGGGACCAAGCAACTCGGTATCCGAATCTTTCGGTGAAAGCAAGATCCATACGACCGTCTGCATCGATATCTCCAATCGCTACAGAACCGGGAAATGGATTGAGCTCAACATCGTTGGCAATCTCTTGCAATACACTAAACGCGCCCCCTCCGAGATTTTGGAGATACAGGACCTTATTTTGCTGCATAGCGGTCAGAGCTATGTCGGGGCGTCCGTCGTCGTCAATTTCGCCGATAACAGGAGTGCCCAGATCCAAGCCGGCTGCCAATGTCGTTGGCCCTGCAAATCCACCAGCGAGCATTCCGCGAAACACCATCAATTGCCGCGTCGTATCGCCGCTCAGCAAATGAATATCCGTGAGTCCGTCCTGATCCGTATCACCAATTGCTAAGCCGTTCGAATATGCCGCCCCCAAGGACGCAATATCCGTAGTGACAAAACTGGGACTTGCACCTCCCGAGTTCCGCGCTACTTGCAATTGATATTCGCTGTTATCTCTCGACACTCGAACGATATCCAAATCACCATCCTGATCGATATCTTGAAGTGCAGACGAATAAGTCACTCGCCCGGCTGTGATGTCAACGACAGACCCGAACGCGTTGCCACCAAGATTCCGTACCCAGGAGAGTCCATTATTGCTGAGAGCGATGTCGTTCTTTCCATCTCCATCGATATCACCGACACCTACTACAGCTACGAACTGTGTTGAACGGGTCGACGGAACCAATTCCATCTCTTCAAAGGAACCGGCTCCCAAATTACGCCAAATGGCAACAGCGGTTTCTGCGTATGACGCATCGACGTAAACACTCGAAACGATATCAGGCAATGTGTCGCCGTTGATATCTGCAATGGTGAATTCGGATACAGTAAGCGCTGATAGAGTGGTTTCATCATCGAATGTGCCATCACCGTTGTTGAATAGAATCGTGACAGCGCTCAGATATTGAGTGAATAGAACATCCAAGTCACCATCAGAATCGATGTCGAATAATTGAATGTTCTCTGGATCCAACGCACCCGCAATTCCCAACGGCTTATCAAATGTTCCGCGTACGACGGCTCCGACAGTTAATAAAAACGATTCCGAAGTTTGCGATCCATCTTCGTCTGTGACGGTTACGGTGATCGTGGTTGCTCCAGACTCACCCGCAACAGGAGTTAGCTGGATCGTGCGATTGGAACCGCTTCCCCCTAAAACAATGTTGAAACTTGGAACCAAGCTGGTGTTCGACGATGTTGCGGTCACCGTCAATGAATTGCTCTGCGACTCCAAATCGCCAACAACGAATGGAATAGGTTGCGTTGCAGAATTTTCAATGATCGACAGATCTGCTATTTCGCTGATGGTCGGCGCGTCGTTAACAGCATTAACGTTTACCACAAACGTATCTTGATTCTGGAAACCATCTTCGTCAGTTACGGTAACAGTAACAGTCGTTACACCAAATTGATTGGGAAGTGGCGTTACCTTTACAAATCGATTCGTGCCCGATCCAGACAAAACGATATTGCCATTCGGAACTAAGGACGTATTGGAAGAGGTCGCAGTGACAACTAACGAATCTGGGTTGGTTTTGATGTCACCAATTGTAAATGGAATGTTATTGGTAACTTGATCTTCATCAATGGATTGATTGGGAATATCGGATATCGAAGGAAGTTCATTGGAGCCCCCTACGATCAAAAGAAAAGTATCCGATGAAGTGCCTCCCTCTGCGTCGATCACGCTCAACGTTATCGTCGCGGCTCCCGTTTGTCCTAGTGCAGGTGTGAGCGTCACCGTTCGATTGCTGCCACTTCCTCCTAGAACGATATTGCCATTAGGCACAAGAATTGGATTGGAAGATGTGGCGGTAACATTGAGTCCACTAGCAGCGGTTTCAATGTCGCCGATGGAAAACGCAATCGCACCGGTTGCTGTATCCTGAGGTGTCCATTGATTGTTGACGTCCGAAATGGTCGGAAGATCATTAATTGGGTTCACCGTCAACACGAAGGTATCGGTTGCGAATAAGCCGCCAGCATCAGTGACTTTCAATGTGATGGTAGCAGTGCCAAATTGATTTGCAGCGGGAGTAATAATGACCGTTCGGTTCGCGCCACTCCCACCAAATACAATGTTTCCGTTCGGAACCAATGAAGGATTATCCGATGTCCCCGAAACGACCAAGGCCCCCACTGGAGTTTGTGAATCACCAACCACAAATGGGATTGCTGCCGTCGGAGTATCCTCATTTGTGCTCTGATTGCCCACATCAGAGATCGTTGGTGCCACGTTTTGGTCGTTATCTACGATGGTAATGGTCGAAATAGTAATGGCACCCAAAAGCCCATTGGAATCACCTTCGACAGTTGCAGCGTAGTCATCGATATTGTCAGGCTTGGGATTGGATAGAGCCAGCGAAAATGTTTCGTTACTTTCCTCTTCGTTATCGTTCAAAATGGGAATAACAATCGTCTTGGATGTTTCTCCATCGAGGAACTCCAAGGTTCCCGATGTGGCTGTATAGTCACTTCCCGCAACTGCACCGCCGTTGGCGGTCGCATAATCGACAGTAACTCGACCGTCACTTCCGCCGACTCGAACTACATTGACCGATACAGTTCCTGCCCCTTCATTTACCGAGTAACTAGATTCATCAATTTCTAATTGTCCGACACTGACCACCGAGAAATAGAGAGTGATATTCTCGCTCTGACTGAAGCCGCCGGTGTTAGGCGTTGTTAATCCATCGTCGCCAAAATATGCAGACAACTTCAGGTCTACTTCATATCTTCCCGACTTTGTGAAGCCATAATTGAAATGGGCATGGCCACCTGCCACAATCCACATGGCGTCGTCGGACGAAACTCCGTCGGTAGTATCTAAACCATTACCATCGGGATTGCTTGTCCCATCGTTGTAGGACGACATGTAGACGCTCACCGCACCGAACGTCCCTGTTTGCCAGAGTGAAAAATTCCCATCTCCAGCAGAGCCGTTTGGCAACGTATGGCGCACATTTGTGAGACTTGCCTTGACCCAACGCGCGTTGCTGGTAATGCGTCCTTTTGTTTCGGCTGTAGGAACGTAACGGTCGACAGACGAAGCATTCACTCCATAAGCTGCGAATCCGAGGTAGAGAAGATCGGTATCTTGAGATTGCGGGAGCAAGTAAAAGTCATTGCCTGCCGGGACGCCGATAAAATCATAATTTGTACCAGCAGGTCGAGAGGTGATCGCTGGCGAACCGACATACATCACTGCTTCATCGTTCGCATACTGAATTTCAGGGGCAGCATCCGAGTTACGTGGTCCGACGTTCCATACGCCCGAGGTATGCTGAATGTTGATATCAACATGTTCCTGAGTCAGAAAGTTCACCAAATCGGCGACCATCAACCTACGATTTTCAAGTTGTTCGGAGGCTAGTATTCTGCGTCCTTGCTTTTGTAGCCGTTTTCGGTTCCTGCGTTTGGCAGTCGCCGCACCGACGTCTCGGAACCACTTAGAAATATTTTGCAAAGACATATCTCACCTCAATCAGTTATCAAAGATGCTTGCGCGTGTTCGGTAGGTTTAGTAAATGTGTAGTTCCATTAAGGAACATCGGGGCAGCGACTGGGGAGTGCAAAGTTGATTCCTGCATCGGCCCAAGTTTTGATCTGTTGGCCGGGAATCAGCTCCACATGGCCGTCAGCAAATAAATAATTGGCATACCCAGTTGCTCGCATTGCAATGGGCGAGCCCGGTGGCGCTCCACTAAAGCGATCGGGCTGTATATCGGCCACGATTCGAGCCCAGGCACTGCTCAATGGCGTACGAAACCAATTGCGCGAATGCGTATGGTCATCGGTAATCGCTGTCCCCCGCGAGTCGGACGCAGTAAAAACCATGATCGTTCGCGAAGTCGATTCCAAGAAGTTGATACTCAACGCCTCATCAGGTCCTGGTTCGCAAATGTATTCGTTGAGCAAATAACTGGTCCCTTGATTTTCCATACGCTCCCGTCCGCGTGGATCTTCGGGACAAATTCGGACCGAATCGACGTTTTCCATGTACGGAGCTAATGTGTAGATCCATGTCTCTTCGAAATTCATGGTGGCGTGCGTCGAGCGAGGAAACCGCCCACGATGCGAATTGCAGTGCATATGCATCGCCAAGCCGATTTGCTTGAGGTTATTCGCGCATTGAATTCTGCGTGCCGCTTCACGAGCTTTCTGCACAGCGGGCAAAAGCAAGCCAATCAAGATGCCAATGATGGCTAGCACCACCAGCAACTCAACCAGCGTGAAGGCTGATAGCACGGGCTTTCTCAAGGGGCTCGAACGACTCAATGGTCGGTGTATTCTTTGCCAGGAATTCATTGGGCTTTACCTATCCTTAAGCACACCTACATCTATGAAACAATGGACATCTTTAGGCGTGAATCCATTAAAGCTAAATCAGTATTTCTCGCTAAAGGCGCCCCGCCGCGCAGCAACAGTCAATCGGGTTGGTCGGACCATAAACCAACTGGTACATACACGGCAGGGCATTTAGAAATCTTTCGACTCAGTTGGGAATTCGAGATTCGAGTACCCAAGTGCTGCCGCGTCTGGTTCAAGAACACAATCGAAACATCGACCGCATTCATCACCACCGCTCAGTTCATGCAGAGAGAGTTAGCGAGAATATCGCTAAGCAGATGGTGGACCACGCGGTTGCTGAATTAGAAGTTGATCTGCAGTCCAAAACCCAAGCGGGCACGCGCAGATCCGAAAGGAACAAACATCGGGAGGTAATCGAACGGAGTCATCAAAACTCGCTGCCAGCACGGAGCCAACCAGTGATTGGCAAACCACACAATGCGCATCGTCGTGAGATTCATGACGTGTATCGTTATCAACCCATGCAGGATTTTCAAACGCTTGACCATCGCTGCGATTGTCGTCTCGCGTTGCATTTCCGGCATGACAGCTGGAATGACAATGGTCGCAGTGTGAATCCGCAACGGGCACATCATGCTGCGCGAAACCATCCGTTCCGACATGACTCAGATCATGGCAAGCTGCGGCGTGCATCCATGCAGGAATGTGCCCTAGAAGGAGCACTCCGCACAGGAGAAACACGAAGATGGGCCGGACGCGCGTGCGCATACCACTGAATCAAATAAAGGTAATGAACAAATGGTCCGACCAAAGACATTTGTACCCCTTACTATCCTAACATTCGTTGAGGTCGTCAAGCTTTCCCCCGAAGTTTTCCCCCTAAAGCGAACCATTACCATCGCTTGCCCCTGCCCCTGTTCACCTATTTATTCAGCAATAAAAATCAACAGATACGTCTTCTTTCTGAAGGCTCGACGGCTCTTGAGTTCATTTTCCGGTGCTCTTCATGGGATCTTTACTTTGCACCGATGTTTGCCCAATTCCCGCGTGGTATCCTCCCGCGTGTCAGTTAGAATTATTTTCCCAGGGTGACTCAGCGAGGATGTCTAACAAATAGGAATCGGCTTGTGATCCGTAAACTCATGCAAATTGCCATCATGTCGCTCACCCTTATCCCGCAACTAGCCTATGGAGACCAAAGGTTGGATCCGCAGCTTCAACAATACATCGATGCAAGATGTAAAGAGTTCTCCCAAATCTCAGCTGATCGCAAGGCGCTTCTGGAGCAACTGAGTCACTATATATCGCAGGAGCTTGCTGAAGGTCACGAGGTAAAGCTCTCCTTTATTTGCACGCACAATTCACGTCGTAGCCATCTGAGTCACTTATGGGCGCATGCCGCCGCCGCGAATTATGGCATACCAAATGTCCAAACTTTTAGCGGTGGAACCGATGCAACCGCATTCAATCCTCGCGCTGTAGCAGCGTTGAAGCGAGCCGGATTTTTGATCGAGAAGAACGATGACAGCGACAACCCGATTTATTTGGTGAAAATTTCAGTCGACGCCGAACCGCAGCGTTGCTTCTCGAAGCGTTATGATGCCCCTCCCAACCCAACCCAAGATTTCGGAGCTGTCATGGTCTGCTCACAGGCAGATACCAGCTGCCCGACCGTTGCAGGCGCCAAAAAAAGAATTGCTCTTCCATTTGAAGACCCCAAGGTTTCCGATGGACGAGACGATGAAACGAAAGTGTATGACGAACGTTGTGCTCAAATTGCCCGCGAACTTCTCTATGTCTTCTCTTGCGTAAAGAAGTAATCGCTCAAACGGTCGGTTCGATTCGAAGAAGTTCACGGTCCTCTCCCCCCTCCCATTCGAGCTCGTCCCATGAAATCTTTCGCAGTAAATTTCCTCATGTGCGTAGCCTTATGTTCGGCTTTCACCAGCCAACTATTTGGCCAAACCCATCACAAGGCCGATGTCATCGTATATGGTGGAACCTCCGCAGCCATCACGTCGGCCATCAAAGCGAAAGAACTAGGCCATAGCGTAATTGTGGTGTCACCCGATAAACATCTCGGCGGACTTACGGCAGGGGGACTGGGCTGGACCGATACGGGTAACAAAGCGGTAATTGGTGGACTTTCGCGTGAATTTTATCATCGCGTTTGGGAACACTACAATTCGGTATCAGCTTGGACACAGCAAACGCGCGAGTCGTATGGCAACAAAGGGCAGGGGAATCCTGCTATCGATGGTGCACAACGAACCATGTGGATCTTCGAGCCCAGCGCCGCAGAAAAAGTATTTGAGGCTTGGGTCAAAGAAAAAGGGATTACAGTAATCCGACCAGCTCTGCTCGATCGCGAAAAGGGAGTGGTAGTCGAAAACAAACGTATCAAGTCTTTCCAAACCCTCGATGGCCAAACGTTTTCAGGAAAAATGTTTGTGGATGCGACTTATGAAGGCGACTTGATGGCCGCTGCCGGAGTGAGCTTTCACGTAGGTCGCGAAGCGAACTCGCAATACGGCGAACAATGGAATGGCATACAAGTCGGTATTCTTCACCACCGCCATCACTTCGGTGTTCTCAAGGAAGGTATCAGCCCCTATGTCGTTGCAGGCGATCCTGCCAGTGGAATTCTCCCTAACGTCAGCTCCGATCCGCCTGGCGAATATGGCCAAGCCGACCATCGCGTCCAGGCTTACTGTTTCCGCATGTGTTTAACAAACCATCCTGCCAATCGAATCCCATTTCCCAAACCTGAAAACTACGATCCCAAGCAATATGAAGTACTGCGACGTGTCTTGCTGGCAGGCTGGCGCGAGTTATTTGACAAGTATGATCCGATTCCGAATTTGAAGACGGACACAAACAATCACGGTCCGTTCAGCACCGACTACATCGGGATGAATTATGACTACCCCAACGCGTCGTACGAACGCCGAAAAGAAATTATTGAAGCCCATCGTCGTTACCAACAAGGCTTACTCTATTTCATGGCCAATGATCCAGGTGTGCCTCAAGATGTCCGCGATGCCATGTCAAAATGGGGCTTAGCCAAAGATGAATTTCTCGATAATGAACATTGGCCCCATCAAATCTATGTTCGAGAAGCTCGACGGATGGTGGGTGATTTTGTGATGACCGAACATGAACTGTTGAAAACCAAACCGGTCATCGACTCAGTGGGTATGGGGTCGTACACCATCGACTCCCACAATGTGCAGCGTTACATCACTCCTGAAGGCTTTGTACAAAACGAAGGTGATATTGGAGTTTCAGCCAAAGGGCCTTACCCAATCTCGATGAAGGCGTTGATGCCAAAGAAAAGTGAAGTTGAAAACTTGGTTGTGCCCGTATGCCTCTCAAGTTCACACATTGCCTTTGGCTCCATTCGCATGGAGCCCGTATTTATGATCCTGGGAGAATCCGCAGTGACGGTAGCGTCTGTCGCGATCAAGAATAACAGCAGCGTGCAGGATGTGACCTATGCCGAAGTAAAACCGATGCTGCTGTCCGCGGGACAAGTTCTCGAATACGCAGCCCCAAAGAAATAGTTCGATAATTTACGGGGCGTTTGGCTTAGCAGCCCTCTCGTTTTCATTCCTCTCTCGTGGCAACTTAATTCGGCTGTCCATTGTGGTAGCCATCATTATTCGAAGCCTTATTGTTGGCAGCAATCATTGCCGTCGTCGCAGAATTAGTTTGAATCGATTGTGCGCGGCAACTTTAAGAAGTACGATAACTCCGCCAAGTAATTACTTCTTCAATGCCAGGGATAATCTTCCACATGTACCGTTGCACAAATTGCATCCTACCGACTCGATTCTACGCTGCAACATTGATCCTGCTTACCTGGCTATTTCTAGGCTGCGGTACTAGCTCGTCCAACGCCACAAACGGGAACGGACAAGGACCGACTATCACATCCAAAAGTTCGGCTCAACCACGCGACTGGATCAAGGCAGGCGAATACTACGATCATTTCGCTGATCTCAATGCTCCGATTTTGGCAATCCCCGAAACGGAGCGAGCTTGGCTGAAGTATCGCGAAGTTCTCCCAAAGCTAAAAGCGATTGATAGCTGGAAACGCGATGCTGCCCAGCCAGACTCCGCCGCTTGGGACTCAACCGTCACGTTCTTGAACGCCAACCGCAACACTATTGATCAATTGGTCGTAATCTCGCAAATGCCTCAACTCGGTTTCCCGCTGGATGCCGATCTCAATATCGACGATTCGATTGCTTTTGGCATGTTGATGCAGGGTAAATCGCCCACACCTCGACTCATGGAAACGGTATTGCTCGCGACAGCAAAACTGTCGCCGGCAGTCTACTTGATGAATGCCGCAGCTCGCGACGCTGCGATAAGGAACGATGGTGCTGCAGCCCTTAAGTACCATCAAGCAGCCTTGAATCTATGCAACCACTTAGGACAACAACCTGGCGGTGCCGCTCAAAGGATCGCAACCGAACGCACCATTGAAGCGTTTACATCGATCCGCAATGTTATGCAGAATCATCCTCAACTCTGGAACGCTCAGCAACTTAACGAACTCAAATCTGCGATCGAGAATTTCAACGTTACAGGCATGACGAATGTTATCGAGTTCGATGGCTTTCGCTCGATCATCGACACAATCAGCGTTACCAGGAAACGACAAACAAGGATTTGAAGGCGCACTGATGAAACTCGGTACAACAGTCGCCGAAGCGAAGGATGCCATAGCGTCGCCCAGCGAGGAGATCGATTTTCTGGAAGGTTTGAAAACCAAGTGCAACGCCGAATATTCCAAAGCGATTTGGGAACGGACTGCTTGGTCGGCCAATATCGATTTACAGGAACTTACCGAATCCAAGAAAAAGTACTTTTCACCTCTTTTGTATCCAGCCCTTGAACCTACGTATTACCTCACGGAAGTCGCACAGCAAGAACGCAATGCCGCTTTGGTTACAGCTGGCCTCTTAATTTATCACACGAGCCATGGAACATGGCCACAGGATCTCGCCGAATTACAACCAGCCATCATTGCCACGCTTCCAGTCGATCGATTCGATGGTAAACCTTTTCGCTACGCTTATACAGCTGAGAAGGCAACACTCTATTCCGTTTTCTTGAACGGCAAAGAAGACCCTGGTGCGCTGATGCCCATTCCGACGTCGATCACCGTTGCTCAATTGCTTGCCGAAAAAACGGCTGTTGCGAAACAATTCCCAGGCGATTGGCTATTATGGACGTCGGGTGGACCAATTCCTAAAACTCAAGATTGAGAAGTCGAAGAACTTTGCACCATCAACTCCTGGTGATGGTGCGAAGCAATTCCTTTAGGCTGAAAACAATGTTCGAGCCTGCTCCACCATGCGATTAACCCAATCCTCTTGTTGCTTTTGCAAGCTCGGAAGCGGATGTAGATACTTGTTGGTTGTACCTTCCTTCAACAGGCCACTTAAATTTTTCAACGGCATCAGTGTTGCTTCGCAGCGTTCGATCAGTGGCTCTAAATGCGGACTCACTCCCCAAGCTCGCACGATGGGCAAGTCGGCGTATTTCAACAGCTGCTCTTTGAGTTCTTTTCGCCGCAGCTTGGAGAACACACTATGCGCATCAAACTGCTGCTCAGCCTCTAACTGTTTGTACTGCTGAATAAATAACGGACTTTTGGTGCAACGTAGGTCCGATAGATTAAGCACGCGGACATGCTTTAGGTTGAAGCACTGCATGACGCGCATGACTTGATACTGAGTGGTGTCTGGCTTTGTTGGAACCAATGAGATTTTCAATTCGCCTATCTGATCCCCCTTAATGCGATAATCCACTTCAACCAGAGGTTGAGACGAACCCGGATTCATCATCACAAAAAGCGCGTCAGGTCGTTGCTTGGGAATGGAAGCATATTGCGAAGGGACTATGGGCTTGGCAATGATCTCCAAAACATTGCGGCACTCAATCACACAATCAGGAGCAACCTCAACGGTGTAGAAATTGCCTAAGATTTCAAATTTCTCTTTGAGTGCTTGAGCGGGTACAAAAGCGACCATGAGTGTAGTCAACTCTGCAGGAGCTTCGGTGCTGAGATAGGTAACGCAGGGAAAGTGTACCCCACTTCCCTTGAACCACAACACGAGCCATGAAAGAAACGACGCTCCGCACAGGATGTCGCAATACCCAAGACAAGCGGTCAACCTCTATTGAAGGCCCGCATTAGATTGCTCAAGCCTACAGTCTCAAACCTGTAGCCTGCTAAAGCGGATGGGGAGGGATTCGAACCCACGGTAGCCTTTCGACTACTCCGGTTTTCAAGACCGGTGCGATAAACCACTCTGCCACCCATCCAGACGCGATTTTGTACTCACTCCGCCCCAGTTATGTCAAGGCAGGACCGAGCCTAAGACCGCTTTGTAGACATTGGCGTTCAGAATTTTCGTCGAAATTCTCCTCGCTCACAGGCTCTGCCTGGGAACGCGCTGCATTAGAGGCTCCTACCTCGTCTCCCTCCTCAACATCTCTCCCGACGCCTAGCCTCCGCTGCGCTCCAGCTACGGGTTAAACGAATCCAAAACGAAGATATGTAGGACAAATAGGGACCGAGTCCTAGACCGTTTTGCAGGCATTCCCGTTCGATTTTTTTGAACAAATTCGGTTCGCCGGAATAATTCCCGCTCCCCCGTCAATCTGGTTCGAGTATTGGCCTGGGCACGATCGCTCACTTTTGCTACTTACCCCCTCGAATCCGTTTTTCTGCTTGCCTGCATTCCTTCGAATGTTGGCGTCAAGCGAACGTTGTACTAGGAACGCGCCATGACTGGCTCCATTTCATATTGCCCTGAATCTAACTTTCGTTTTGAAAAGTGCGTCCTGCCTACGGTAGGACAACTTTCTCAAAGTCTACGGCAAATATGGCTGGTCGCTATCGCTTGGATCGCGGTATCCCCAGCGTTGCTATTTGCACAAGGCACCACAGTCGTTGGCGGCCAGGGTGCTTTGTTGATGAAACATGGCGACGTCATTTCGGGCGAACTGGCGCCGATGGGCGATCAAATCGCAGTTCGTATCGATGAAAACAACTCCGTTTTTATCCCTGTTCGTCAAATCGAATACAGCGCTGGCTCAGTATTGGAAATTTACCAATACAAAATGAAAAAGTATGGCCGAATTGGTACGGGCGAACATTATCAGATGGCTCTGTGGTGCTTGAAAAACAAACTCAATGATCAAGCAATTCTGCATTATGAAGAACTGAAACGAATGATACCCAATGATCCGATCGTCAAGCGGTTAGCCATTCAGATAAAGGAAACCATTCTTCAAGAGCCTTGGGCCAAAGAAGTTATTCGCCAACAGACACAACAAAAAGCGACTTCATCAAACGCGAATAGCGTGGTTACCGCGAGTGGAAATAGCAGCCAAGGTGGCGGTGTGCAAACCGCTGGTGGCAGTAGCACGCTCAACCATAAACCCACTCCTGCAACCTCGTCAGTTTCTACATCGACTCAACGACCCCAGTCGATTCCTAAGTCGAACGGCGAACCATCACCACTGCCGAATTCAAACTCAGCCGCCAAGCCTATGACCTTTGAACCCTACGTGTCCGATGAAGCAGCCAAACTATTTCGCTCTCATTTGCAACCCATTCTGATTCAAAAGTGCGGTCAATCGGGTTGCCATGGTGCCCAGGCGACGAATCAACTCAAACTGCTGCGTCCCAATGTAAATTCGACCAAGAAAACAGCTGAAACCAACATCGCATCGCTAGTGCCTTTCATCGATGCGGCTGATGCTAACAAATCAAAACTATATCAATTAGCCACACGTCCTCATGGCCCGCAAAAGACCGGTTCCATTGGCCAAATTGATAATGACGGCAGCGACGAATTGTTAGGTTGGCTCCGTTTGGTCATTTACCAAACTCAACAAAACCAAATGGTTGGTATACAACCCGGAATGCCGCTGGGACCTAACGGGCTACCACTGACATCGGGCCAATCGGGTTCGCCTCATCTTTGGCAACAACACCTGGATCGCATACCGGGCGGGGCTGCTGCCGGGCTCGCAACGGGTGATCGCCCCAGCCTTAATGATGCGCCAGTGGTTTCGGTTCAAAACTATGACAGTCTGATTCAAAAGCCCTTTATGCCCGACATCAGCAAGGAAGTGACACCTTCCGAGCTCGACCGGCTTGAAGAAGAGGTTCGACGAGCGGAAGCTGCCGAAAAAGGTGAAGTTGTCAGCAGCAATCCACCCACTTCTGGCGATCCTTTTGATCCCAATGCCTTCAACAACCAATATCGTAAGCCAGAATAAGGTAGGCTAATTGAGTCACCTTTCTGATGATTCCCCCCATTTTTCGGCTGAAAACCGTATGAAAATGGGATGAGGGCATAGGGATGACGAGCTTGGCTCGCTGTTCAGATGTCGAAAGTCGAATAAAATACCCCCACATTTAACGCTTCATCGATAGTTCACAAAGGAAGAATTGCCTTGTTGCGAACGCATACATGCGGTCAGTTACGAGTTGAAAACGTTGGTCAAGAAGTAACGCTGTGCGGCTGGGTAGACACCACACGCGATCACGGCGGAGCAGTGTTTCTTGACTTACGAGACCGTTACGGAAAAACTCAAGTTGTTGTGGCTCCTCAAAGCGGCCCTGAGGTTTTAGAACTAGCGAAGAGCCTTCGTGGCGAAGACGTCGTTTTGGTTCGAGGTACCGTCTCGCATCGACTTGAAGGGAAGATAAACGCGAAAATTGCTACTGGCGAAATCGAAATCCGCGGTACGTATGTCGAGGTTTTGAATCGCTCTGTAACCCCTCCATTCTTTCCCGGCCAAGAAGAATTGCCTGGCGAAGATTTGCGATTGAAGTATCGCTATCTCGACCTCCGTCGCGAGCAAATGCAAAAAACATTGATCTTGCGCAGCCGCATCGAAAAAACCATGCGTGACTACTTCGAAGAAAATGATTTCATCGATGTGGAAACTCCTATCTTGGGACGAAGTACCCCAGAAGGTGCTCGCGATTACCTTGTACCAAGCCGTGTTCATTGGGGTCACTTCTATGCGCTGCCCCAATCTCCACAGCTCTATAAACAAATCATGATGATCGCAGGTTACGATCGCTATGTGCAAATCGCTCGTTGCTTCCGCGACGAAGACTTGCGAGCGGATCGTCAACCTGAGTTCACACAGTTGGACTTGGAAATGTCGTTCGTCAATGCCGAAGACATTATCGGCATGATTGATGGCTTGATGGTCCGTTTGGCCAAAGAGCATTTGGGAATCGAGTTGAAGACTCCATTGCCTCGCATGACCTATGACGAAGCAATGCGTCGCTTCGGATCAGATTGTCCCGACTTGCGATATGGACTAGAGATCGTAGACATCTCCGCACAAGCCAAGAAGACAGAGTTTCGCGTCTTCCGTGAAACGGTGGATGCCGGTGGGTATGTACGCGGATTCAACGTGAATGGTCGAGCTGAAGAATTCTCGCGCAAGCGAATTGATGAACTCACCGAGATCATCAAGAAAGACTTTGGCGCTAAAGGCCTTGCATGGTTCCGAGTCGAGCCCGATGGAACTTTATGGTCACCGATTTCCAAGAACCTCGCCCCTGAGTTATTGGTTGAAATTGGCCAAGCATTCTCGGCGAAGCCTAGCGACATTATCTTCTTGGTGGCGGATAGTTGGGATGTAACCTGCAAAGCTCTCAACGGCCTACGACGTCGTTTGGCGGCTGAACTAAAGCTTTACGACCCCAAAACGATGAATTTCTCGTGGGTGGTTGAATTCCCCATGTTCGACCATGACCCCGAAGAAAATCGGTGGGTCGCTATGCACCATCCATTTACGGCCCCTCGCGTCCAAGACTTTGAGATGCTCAACACCGATCCTGGTCGATGCCGTGCTCAAGCCTATGACTTGGTCATCAACGGCTATGAAGCTGGGGGTGGTACCATCCGCATCCACAACAGCGATATCCAAAGCCAAGTTTTTGGTTTGCTCGGCATCACACCTGAGATAGCCCGCGATCGCTTTGGCTTCTTGTTGGATGCATTGCGATTTGGAGCTCCACCGCACGGTGGTATTGCTCTAGGCATCGACCGAATTGTGATGCTCTTTGGTGGTATGGACAACATTCGTGATTGTATCGCTTTTCCGAAGACCCAGAAAGCAACGGACATGATGACCGAAGCGCCTGGCACAGTGGAAAAGAAGCAACTCAAGGAGTTGCATATCCAAATCGAAACACCACCAGCGAGCGCTTAATGAGCTCTTTGATCGATTTCATTTTGCATTTTGACAAGCACTTGGCGGAAATCATCACGCAGTATGGTTCCGCCACGTACGCTTTTCTGTTTGCGATTGTGTTCTGCGAAACAGGTGTGGTGTTTTTGCCGTTCCTGCCTGGAGATTCGCTCTTATTCGCAGCGGGCGCTATGGCGGGAGCAGACCTGCTCAACATTTGGATTCTGGCCGGGCTGTTACTTGTAGCTGCCATCAGTGGCGATACGCTCAATTACCATCTCGGAAAATGGTTTGGGCGGCGTATGCCATTGGTGCGTGCCCATCACATCGAAATGACCGAAGCGTACTTTCGTAAGTATGGCGGCAAGACGGTTATCTTAGCACGATTCATTCCCATCGTTCGTACACTGGCACCGTTTGTGGCGGGCATGGGCGCGATGAACTACCGACAATTCATCATTTACAATGTCGTTGGTGGGTTTGTGTGGGTCTTGTTGTTTCTTTTTGCTGGTTACCTATTCGGTAGCTTGCCCTGGGTCAAAGAAAACTTCAAGTTCATCATCATAGCGATCATCCTTATCTCGGTTCTGCCAATGGCTTGGGAAATGCGACACGTTCCAGGTAAACTCTGGACGCGTTTTCGTAACCGCAACGTTTAGTGCATTGCCACCTAGGGATCTTTTATACCGCACACGGACGAGGCATCAGCATTTCAATCGGCCCGGTGCGTAAGCGTTGGACGTTGCATTTTTGAGCGTCGGCGGATGCGTGTACCGATGGCACATACTGCCTAGGATCCCATAGCCTTCGCTCCGCTACGGCAACGGGCTAAACGATAAACAAACAATTTTGTGTAATACGTTTGCCTTTGCAATTTGGTGACCTACGTTTGCGATGGTTGATTCCGTCTCTACTAAAACGTAGGCCTCTATGCGATCCGCTTCGTACCGACCTCAGTTATTGACCTGCCTGTTTTGGACCGTCATTTCATGTGTGGGCTGTTACACAACAGAGCCACCTGCTGATTTTGCGCAGGGTTCGCACACGTCTTGGACCGTTCCAGTGAAGTACTCAGGAACCGAGAAGGGTACGGTACTGCAGCGACTGATGAATGTGGGACTACAGCGTTCCGAAATCATCCTGGGACAGAATATTGGCGCTACATGTAACTCGATAGCGGATCTCGAACGCGAAATCGAAAAGCTCGAAGAACTTTCCGACGACCGTAAGCGCCCCATGCTGATCGGTATCGATTATGGCTGGGGCGATATGAATGCAGACGAAATTCGCAAAGCCAACAAAATCCTAATTGACCATTGGAATCGTGGGGGACTCATTACGATCAATTTCGATCCTGGTAATCCGGTGACCGGCAAGCCTGATCCCAACGATACCACACGAGTGGATCTGCGCCGCGTGACTTTGCCTGGAACCGAGGAAAATCGGCACTTTTCCCGGCAATTACGAATCGTGGCAACCGGTTTGCGCGAACTTCAACGCCACGGTGTCGTAGTGCTCTGGCGCCCCATTCATGAACCTAACGGCGGCTGGTTTTGGTGGTGTTCCCATGATGAATCAACGGATGAATGGACCAGTCCAGAACACTATCGTCTCTTTTGGGAATATATCCATCGCGAGCTCACAGTCGGTTACGGCTTGAACAATTTGGTCTGGGTGTATTCTCCAGCATCGATGGCCTATTCCGCGATACGCCCGACCGATATGTATTACCCCGGCGATGACTATGTGGACATGATCGGAATCGATCTCTACACAGATTCCTTCACCCGAGAATCTTTTAATGCCCAAAATGGCTTTACGAGCTTACGCAAATTCAATAAGCCGTTAGCGATTAGCGAAATGGGGAGTCATCGACTGGACGGGAGCTTCAATGCACATCATGCACTTGACGCCATCTTTGACTATTGCCCCGATGCCAAATACGTTCTTTTCTGGCACTCTTGGAACGATGGCCCGAAACGTTTACCGATGGCTCTGGTTGATTGTATCGACGCCGATAAAGTAATGAATGACCCTAGAGCTCTAACTCTCTCACCCCAATTCCGCAGCGAGTCCACGGGGACATCGACAGATAAAGAAGCCCTCATTCAACGTTTCATCGATCATGGTATCAACCACTAATCCCTACAACCCCTACAAACCAACTTCTGGGTTGTAAGTTTATGGGACGTCGTGTGTCGGATGAAAAGTTTGAACCGCACTCGAACGCCAGCGCAGTAGTTTTCAACTGAGTATTTCGCAACTCCAAGTTAATCCATCATCAGGCTAAGCTCGCTACTTATGACCACTGACACGTCCAATACAGCCTCCACTTTGCCAACATCAGTTTTGACAAATTCACCTGTGGCCGTTTCACCAACGAATTCAATCAGCAGCCACGCTGGTGCTGCGTTCTTTTGCCAACAGTTGAAGCAACAAGGCTGGGATGATATTGCTCAACGGAGCGTGCTCATTGCAGGTTGCGGGGCAGGGCACGAGGCAGCCGCTATACAAGCCGAACTAAATGCGACGGTCGATGCGGTTGATATAGAAGACTTCGTGTCCGCCGAACTCAAAGCCAACTCTCCCGTGCGGTTTGCTGTCGGTAGTGTGTGCGACTTGAAGTTTGCCAACAATACGTTCGATGCCATTTTCTATCATCATGTCATCGAACATGTTGATAATCCCACGGCAAGTTTGCGCGAATTGCACCGAGTGCTCAAACCGGGTGGCTGGCTTTTCACTGGGACTCCCAACCGACATCGCCTGCTCAGTTCGATCGGCGCGCATCAGCAATCAGAATGGGAAGCAACGTTAGTCAACAAGCTCAAGGATAACATTCGCGATTGGAAAGATCGGATGACGGGTCGTTTCCGAAATGAACTAGGGGCCCACGCTGGTTTCAGTCGTCGCGAACTGGATGCGATGCTGTCCGTTCATTTTGAAAAACGCGAATGGCTCACCGAATCCTACCTCCGTTTCAAATACTCGAGTGGACGTGCGGCTACCATCATCCCGCTTGCCACACATCCAACAGTTTCGTGGTTTTCGGCTCCAGCAATTTATGTAATGTGCCGAAAGGCCCAGTAGTTTGGTACAATAGAACGATCGCTACACTGACGTGGCGAACTGAGTGAATCACAGTTCACGCAGCCAGCAACTTTTGCGATCGGTCTGTATCTATGCTCATGCAATATTCGCGCTGGTGTCATTCTATTTCGGTGGCATGCTTGACGATTGCGCTCTGTCAGTCAGCGCGGGCCCAATTCGTAGAAAACGCGCCAGAACCTGCTTCCAGACTAGGTGGCTCGCTCATCCTGCATGGTGGCGGAAAACTCGATCAGCGCGTTCGCGATACGTTTGTCGAACTCGCAGGTGGCGATAGAGCCAAGCTGGTCATTATCCCCAGTGCTGCGGGACAAATCGACGGCGAAGAAGAACTGCTAAAGAACTGGAAGTCTTATACGGTCGCAAGTATCAACGTATTACACGCTGACTCGCGCGACATGTCAGAGTCTGATGCCATTCTTCAAACACTTCAAGCGGCGACGGGGGTTTGGATCAACGGTGGAGATCAGGAACGTCTGGAAGCTCTCTATGTTGGCAACCGCTTTGAGCAAGAGCTGCTCAAGGTCGTAGAACGCGGCGGCATTGTGGGTGGTTCCTCTGCAGGAGCCGCCATCGCCTCCCAAGTCATGATTTCTCGAGGTGAACAAAAGCAGGGCTTCGACCTGTTGCCAGAAGCGATTGTCGATCAACACTTCGTGGCTCGTCAACGCGAATCAAGACTTCTCAAAATACTTGAAAAGAACCCCACCAAGATTGGCGTTGGAATCGATGAAGATACCGCACTGGTTGTGCGAGGTCGGCGAGCTTTTGTGTTGGGCTCGTCTAGTGTGGATATCTTTTTGGCCGCCACACCGCGCAGTCCACTGCAGAAAAAGACCCTAAGACAAGGTGATTTTGTCGACTGGGTGGCTCTGCATCGAACCGTCTTGGCTCGGCATGCACCTCCCTTTCCTCCATCGCCAGCACCTACACCTCACGTACCTAATGGAACTCTCTTCATTGTAGGTGGAGGAGGGGTTCCGGCTGGATTGCTAGAACAGTTCATTGAGAAATCAGGTGGAGCCGATGCTCCTATCGTCTATATTCCTTGCCTCGAAGAAGATGACGCTAGTCGAGATCGATTTGATATGGTCCTTCGACGAGCTGGTGCGAAAAACGTTACCAAGTTGCATACGAAAGATCGAAACAAAGCGAATAGCGACGCTACGTTCTTGGCCCCGTTGCGGGAAGCCACGGGAATTTGGTTCGGGGGTGGACGTCAATGGAATTTTGTCGACTCCTATCAAAACACAGAAGCACATCGTTTGATGCTGGCTGTCCTGGAACGAGGTGGAGCCATCGGTGGATCATCCGCTGGAGCTTCGATTCAAGGCGACTATATGCCTCGTGGTGATCCGCTAGGCAATCTCAATATCATTGCCCCCGGCTACGAAAGTGGCCTAGGCTTTTTATGTGGAGTGGGTATCGATCAACATTTTGCCCAACGCAATCGCTTTAAGGACATGACGTCGCTTATCCAAACCTATCCCCAGTTATTGGGAATTGGTATCGACGAAAGCACGGCACTTATCGTGCAAGGACACATGGGTGAAGTGGTGGGAGAAGGCAACGTGTCGTTCTATGATTCCCATTCGGATGCTTGGAAAGCGGCACATAGTGCCTCTGAGGAGTCTAGCGATTCGTCGGACGCAACAAACTCAGAGCAGACATCGGTCCAACGCGACTTTGTCAGTGTTCCAGCGGGTGGACGATTTGATTTGAAAGAACGCAAAGTTCTGCCCCAAACTCCCTGACTCACACCCTGATTACCATAGTGTTCTTCTTTCAGCTCCAATAGATTCTCCATGCAACCAATCCCACCTCCTATAGCTCTTACCATCGCCGGCTCTGATCCGTCTGGCGGAGCCGGTTTACAAGCGGACCTAAAAGTTTTTCACCAACTTCGAGTTTTTGGTACCTCCGTCGTTACACTCATTACTGCCCAAAACACAGGCGGAGTATCAGCGGTTCAGGTGCTTTCGCCCGAGATCGTAAGCCAGCAACTTCAAGCCGTCCTAAGTGATGTTCCACCACGAGCATGTAAAACGGGAGCTTTAGGTTCCAGCGAAATCATGGAAGTTGTCGCTCAACATCTCCGTGCGAAGCATTGCTTTTTAGTGGTCGATCCTGTGATGGTGAGCAAACATGGCCATCCGCTGATGGATCAGGATGCAATAACTACATTCCGAAAACTAATCTTACCGATAGCTGACTTGATCACGCCAAATCGTTTCGAATTGCAACATCTGACAGGTCGCAATGTGGAGTCTCTTGAAGACGCCTTAGAAGCAGCACGTTGCTTGCGAGAATTGGGAGCCAAAAATTGTTTGCTTAAACTCGGCTGTATCCACGGAGTTCAACGATTACTCGCATTGATCGGTGATTCAGCTGTGTGGTACACCAAGCAACATTTAGCGACTCGCTCACTCCATGGTACAGGCTGCGTACTTTCCGCGAATATCACAGCCCGATTGGCACTCGACGAATCGCTTGCAGATGCAATTGAATCATCCGTGAATGACACGCATCACGCAATTGAAACGGCGGCTCTCATCGGGAACAAAGCTCGCAGCGGCACTGGCTTTGGCCCGATCGATATGCACTTTTCCTCGAATCACTCTTAGGCCACTCAGCCGTCTATCGATTAATGAGCACTCTTATGAACCTGCGTCAGCTTGGGTTTGCAGCAATTTGGTTAATTCTCAATGGTATGCTTGCGGCGACAGCTTTCCCGCAAACGCCACATTTCTCTGCTGAAGCCCCTGATTGGCTGATCAACCCGACTCCCTATCAAGCTGAATGGAAAGAACATGCCGACAAGCACCAGTTGGAACTCTCCAATGGCTTAATCAAGCGAGTCTTTCTACTTCAGCCAAACCTTGCCACGATCGAACTGCAAAATATCACGACGCAGCAGTCACTCCTGCGTGCTGTCCGCCCTGAAGCCCGCATTGTGTTGAATGGTCAGGCCTTCAACGTAGGTGGCCTGATTGGTCAACCAAATCATGCATTTCTCACCGATGCTTGGCTGGCGGATCTTCAGAATGATCCAGCTAGCCTTCAATTTGTTGGTTACCAAATCGATGAAGTTAAGGAACGATTTCCTTGGAAGAAAGTCCGCTATAGCTCATCGGCTCATTGGCCACCCAAGGGAATTCGTCTTGAGCTGAAATTCAAAATGCCAAACTTGGTTTCGACGCAATCGTTATCTTCGGCGACTGGCCGTGAACTTCTTTGGACGGACACGTTTCGTGAATTGCAGACTGAGTGGACTGTCTCTAAGTCACCTCGCGATGAGCGAATCAGTTTTCAAAATGAAGGTAAGCCGGGTGAAATATATGCTCTCTCCAATACCTATTGTTTCGCAACGCGATCACTTCATCCGGATACTCGATTGGTAGAAGCACAATTTGATCCCGGCACCGATCGGGACAGTAGTTGGGGCCCCGGTCTGGCCATCTTGTTTGCAAATCGAATCATCGAGGTTAACCTTCGCCCCGGAGATCGGGGAGAGCACGGACATTTTGAGTTGCGCGATAACGGTGAAACTCAGCTCGCCCAAGTCGATGCCTTCAAAGCCGCAGATGGTGGATTAGACACGAGCCATACCTATCATCTTCGCGCCCGAATCGAACAGGCCAAACTCATCTGGGAAGCAGCGCGATCCAGTCCGACAACCTTAGAGTATTTCCCCCTATTTGCGATACAAATCGGCAATTTGCTGCCGCAGCAGGTTCGCGTTGGCAAAACAGATCGCGAGGGGAAAGGTACCGATGCCGCAGCGAACAACTCATCCGAATGGTATCGATCTAAAGTTATGGCCGTCAGTTGCTATGGCCCTATCGATTACCAAAAGCTTGAAGAATCGTCACAGAACCAGTGGGACAAAATCGATGTCTCCATCTTTTATGAACTCTACGATGGGATTCCTTGCTATTCGAAGTGGTTACAAATTCACAATCGCACCACAGAGAAAATCCAACTGGATCAATTCGCCAGTGATATTTTGGCAGCCGTCGAATACGCTTCCGAAGTGGACACTCTCTCATCGGCAGGTAATACACCTCCGAACATTCATGTCGAAACCGATATGGCTTTTGGTGGCATGATGGCCACAGGTGCCAATCGACACTCTTACCGCTGGATGGCCGATCCCGAATTTCACACCCAAGTCAATTATGAGAAACAAACACCTTGCTTGCTCGAAGTCGGGCCCGATCTCGGCCCCGCAGTTTCGATCGAACCCAATCAAGTTTTCAGCAGCTATCGCGTATGGGTCCTTCCGCATGATAGCACAGATCGCGAACGGAAAGGTCTGGCGGTCCGAAGGCTCTATCGTGTCATCGCCCCATGGGTTACCGAAAATCCATTGATGATGCATCTCATTGCCTCGGATGAAGAATCCGTCAAGCGTGCTATTGATCAATGCGCAGATGTTGGTTTTGAAATGCTCATCATGAGCTTTGGCAGTGGGTTTAATGTGGAGGATAGACGCCCCGAAAACCTTGCAAAAGCCAAACAGTTTTCCGACTACGCACACAGTAAAGGGATCGAAATCGGGAGTTATTCTTTGCTTGCTAGTCGCCGCATCAGCGACGAACATGATGTGGTGATGCCGCCCAATATGAAACCCATCTTTGGAAATTCACCCTGCTTGGGAAGTGTTTGGGGAGAATCTTACTTCCAACAACTCGATCGCTTTTATCGAGCAAGTGGTTTCACGCTACTGGAACATGATGGTTCTTACCCTGGAGATGTTTGCGCCAGCGAAAAGCATCCTGGCCATAAGCACTTGGAAGATTCCCGCTGGCGACAATGGGATAAGATTTCAACTTTCTACCAATGGTGCCGCGGCGAGGGAATTTATCTCAATGTGCCTGACCACTATTTTCTAACAGGCTCCAATAAGACCGGCATGGGTTATCGTGAAGTCAACTGGTCACTACCTCGGGCACAACAAGTAATCCACACTCGCCAAAACATTTTCGACGGTACCTGGGAAAAACTACCGTCGATGGGTTGGATGTTTGTGCCACTTACGCAATACCACGGTGGCGGTGCTGCCGCGACGATTGAGCCTTTGTCGAAACATATCGATCACTATGAACGCATGCTCGATTCGAACTTAGCTATGGGTGTGCAAGCTTGTTATCGCGGGCCAAGACTTTATGACAGTGAAGAAACCCGTCAGCTCGTTAAATCCAAAGTGGCCTGGTACAAAAAGTACCGGGGAATTTTGGAAGGTGATTTGATTCATGGACGACGTGCAGATGCCCGCGATCTCGACTGGATGTTGCATGTCGATCCGCATTCCTCACAATGTGGTATGCTGGTTGTCTTCAATCCTTTGACAACACCTCAGAAACGATCACTCCAAGTTTCTCTTTACTATACGGGCCTTTCCGATAAGGCCGTCATTACAGACAAAGAAGGCAAGAAGCAAAACGTAGAATTGCAGCGCGACTTTTCCACATCGATAGATGTCGAAGTTCCCGCCGAGGGAATGGCATGGTATTTAATTGAACGCAATTAGAACGCTACTTGACGAGCTCGAGGGCTGCTTGTTCAAAGACATCTTGCCAGTGGGGCGCAAGTAAGCAATCGCTATCTTCTTGAGCGTAACCGCGATTTGCGAGTTGCGTTGCTGTGGGGGCGTAGTAAATATAGCCATTCGAATAACCGCAAACCATGAGCGTTCCGGGTACTCTTTGTTTCAATTCCAAACCAATGCGAACTGTTAGTTCTCCTGGAAATGAAATGAGTTTAAGGGGCCCCACCCGCAATCCCACCATCTCAACATCAAGTGTTCGAGCGGGAATCGCAGCGATTTCCTGTTGATGCATCCGCAGCAACTTGAGATTGGTTTGCAACCGACTGATCGACTCCATCGTGTAGATGTTATTGAGATAGGCGCGGACGTGGTTGCGGTTATCTTCGTCAAGTTTCTTCAGCCATTCGCGCTGTTGTTCTTGCTGATGTAGGTACGCCCCTTTATCTGAGGTTGGGTATTCCTGAAAAAGCCCCTGCGTTTGCAAGAGCTTCTGAAACTCTTTGAAGTTTAGCGTAGTACCTTGGATCGAATTTACCAATTGTTCTCGCGCTTCTTCGATAGTGGCAATCGTCGGCCCTAAGTCCGCCAATGGGACAGCGACCATTTTGTGTTTCCAGGAAAAGCTGGGGCTCTCGACCATTTCGATTTCTTTGGTCGTCTTGAGTGCAGTTAGCGCCAATAGATTACCCAGTTTCTCGGCCTCTCTCGGTTGAGCGTATTCCTTGTATCCAATGGGATTGATATCACCGCCGCAACCTTGCAAAAACAGTGCGACCGAATCAGTCCCTAGTTGATCTTCGATAACTTTAGATGCATAACCCGTTATGTCGGCTGTATTTCCACCGGACGGTGTCCCTTGTATGGGATGGCAAGCAAAATGATAAACGATTCCTTTCAACGACTCGTTGTGAGCCACGACTTTTAACACCGTAACATCGGGATCAATCGGACCGATTCCTTCAATCTCTTCATCGGGCGGCAAACTATAGGCGTGTCGATAATCCGCCTCGCGACCACTCTTCAAAAGAAGGCGACGGTTTTGGCTGATCCTATCTTCTTTGCCCACCCCAACACCGAGGCGTACCGGCTCGATATCTTCCATGGCTAGCGCAACGGCAGTGATCGTTTTTTCGAGGACATCCGGAGCAGATATCCCATGACAATGCGACGTGTTGACAAGAACATTTTCCGGTTCAATCTGAAAACGCTTTTGCAGTTCATCGCGCAGATTCGCGAGGAAATTTGCCGGTAAAGGACCGATGCGTTCTAGTGCCACAACATCGAGCGAGATGATGACATATCGCTTCTGCATCACCTCTAGCACCAGAGCACGAGCATGTAGAGGATCAGATACAGGCCCTGCCTCATAATGAGTAATATCGACCTTTCCAAATCCACCACGGATCGATTCGGCGGCATGCGATGAGCTTGCTATGAAAAAGATGGCATAACACCAACAGCACCATCGCAAACCGCTCACGAACATATACGACCTCTATTCGTTTGAATCTGAAGCTCGACCATGTGGAGTGGCAAGTGAGACCAAAATCAAAACCAAGAATCCCAACGGAATGGTAACGATTCCAGGTTGGCTGAACGGCACAATGGCATCTTCCGCTTTGAGGCCATAGATCTTTGAATACGATTCGCCGCTAAGCAAAATCCAAATCAAAGCGCTGGCCATGCCAACAATAATCGATGCTGTGATTCCTTGCCGAGTTGTCCCCTTCCAAAACAAGCGCATAACCAGCGAAGGAAGATTGGCAGATGCAGCCACACTAAAGGCCCATCCCACCAAAAAACTTACGTTCATTTTTTGAAAGAGAATCCCCAAGACAATCGCAATGATGCCCACTCCAACAGCACTGATCTTACCAAGACGCACCTTCTCATGATCATTCAGCTTCCATTGCAAGTAGCTCGTGCAGACGTCATGCACAACGGCACCGCTGGCGGCCACGATCAAACCGCTGACCGTCCCCAACACCGTTGTGAAGGCGATTGCCGAAATAATGGCGAACAACAGCTCACCAAACGACTTAGCCAGCAGCGGTGCGGCCATATTGGTATCAGTTAGATCCAACGCGCCGCTCGTCATAGCTCCGATACCGATGTAAAGCGTGAGTACATAGAAGAAGCCAATCGTGGCGATACCTACGACCGTGCTTTTGCGGGCCGCCGCTTCATCTTTGACCGTGTAATAGCGAATCAAGATATGAGGCAACGACGCTGTTCCACAGAACAACGCCAACATCAACGATAGAAAATCGATTTTCGGCGCGAGACTTTTGCCCCGAATTCCTTGGAAAATTGGAGCTTGTCCAGGTCGAAGAATATCGACCCCATCGGTCGGCGTCGGAGTATACGTGGTGACTTTGGTCCCATCTTTCTCCGTTGTGTTGGTTGTTTTCCAGAGCACGATTTTGCTCTCGCGGAAAACCTGAAAGAACTCGATTGGTCCCAAAGGTCCTGTTTCTTTTTCACCGTTGGGGAGTTTCAGCACTTCACCGGCTGGCCTCAGTTTTCCGCCATTGGGTGTCCCGTCTTTTAGCACTCCATTAATCATCGTCTTTCCATCGGCAAGTTTGGCGATGGTTTGCGGTTGCGACACACTTTCAGGCTCAACCGTTTTGAAGCCGCGGTTCAAGATCAACAGCGATAAAATGAAACTGAAGAGAACGAGCAAGCCACCTTTAAGAAATTGTACATAGGTCGTGCTTGCCATCCCCGCTGTCATCACAATCACTACCACGACCGCACCGACGGCCACCACACCAACCCAGTGCGGCAAGTTGAGCAAAGGCTGAATCAAAGCGCCTGCCCCAACCATCTGCGGAATGAGATAGAAGATGCTCACGACTAACGTACTGATCGCTGCGGCGAGCTTTATCCCTCGTGAATGGAACTTTGCATCGAGGGCATCGGCAAACGTGTATTTACCCAATCGCCGCATCGGCTCGGCAACGACAAATAACGCGACAACCCACCCCGCCAGATACCCGATCGAATAAAGAAAGCCATCGTACCCGAAGAAGGCAATCATTCCGCAAATACCGAGGAATGAAGCGGCTGATAAATAATCGCCCGCGAAGGCGACCCCATTGACGAACCAATGGATTTGCCCACCCGCAGCAAAATAACTATGTGCACTTCGTGTTCGCGAACCGAGATAAAAACTAAGACCTAGCGTAACAGCCACAAAAAAAGCAAAGACGCTAATCGCGAGAATCGATGTTCCTCCCATGACCTAGTCCTCCTTTCCGGTAGCAGACTTACTATCGCCTTCTACCGAATGAGGAATCGAAACTCGGCACAGCCATGAATAGACCAATGCCAAGATGAGCGCGAAGACAATCAATCCCACGCCATACACAATGGCCAAATTCAACCCAGCGAATGGAACGCGATCCATGATCTCTGGCATGAAGGTGTTGAGCCCAACAAAAATTGCATAAACAACCAGGTAAATCAGAAACAAGATCCCGCCATATCTGGCGTTGCGCTGTGATTCCCGCTTTGAAGAGAATTGCCGATCCTCGGCAGAATGACCACTTAAATCAACCACTGAAAAACCCTGGGGCAACTGGAATGGTGGGAGGAAGGAGAGAAACGAGAAGCAGATTATGTCAAAGTAGACCGCCACTTCCTAGATGAGTGTACAGATAGACGGCCTTTTTTCCTAACTTACGAGAGAGTGAAAATGAGCCACTACTTCGAAATCACAGACCGCTTTGAAGCGAAAACACCTGCGAAGCCTCCTTTCTTAGAATAAAATGGAAGTTGGTTCTAATTCCTCTTTGCCTGCCATCCCACCCTTTGCGAAGCGTCGCTTTACCTTGTCCGAAAAGATTTCACCATCTGTCTTTCGTGCACAGCAACTCACCAAGGTCTATCGAGTGGGAGAGGTGATCGTCTATGCATTACGTGGAATTGAGCTAGAACTGTTCGCGGGCGAATTCGTCGTTATTCTTGGTCCCTCGGGAAGCGGCAAGTCAACGTTGCTCAATATTCTTGGCGGATTGGACACGCCGAGCACGGGTACGGTGAAGTACTTCGACCATGACCTCAGTTTGGCCAGCCCTGCGGAATTGAACGCTTTTCGACGCAAGCATGTTGGCTTCGTTTTTCAGTTTTACAATTTGATCCCCAGTCTTACTGCCTTAGAAAATGTTTCGCTCATCACCGAAATTGCAGATAAGCCTTTTGCGGCCGAAGAAGCGCTTGCCCTGGTAGGTTTATCCCATCGCCAACACCATTTCCCGTCACAACTTTCTGGCGGTGAACAACAGCGAGTTGCGATCGCCCGTGCAATCGCCAAACGCCCCGACGTTCTGTTGTGTGACGAGCCAACCGGTGCCTTAGATGTTCAAACGGGAATCACCGTCCTAGAAACTCTGAAGAAGGTCAATGAAGAGCAAAAGACGCTGACAGTGGTCATTACACACAACGCGACGATTGCCGAAATGGCAGACCGGGTCCTTACAATGCGCGATGGTGCATTGATCAAGGAGGAACGCAATGTTTCGAAAAAGTCACCCGTTGAACTGAAGTGGTAACCTCATGCGAATGTTAGATCGAAAGCTCATTCGCGATTTTGTGTCGATGAAGTGGCAATTACTGGCCATTGTCGCTGTCATCGCGTGCGGTATCAGCACCTTTGTTTTGTCGACAAGTACGGTTGCCTCACTGGAAACAACGCGAAGCCAATACTATGCTCGCTACCGCTTTGCCGATGTGTTTTGTGATTTGAAACGTGCCCCAGAATCAGTTGCCCTCCAATTCGCAGCGATTCCAGAGGTTGGGCAATACGAAACTCGAATCGACATCCCCATACGTATCGAAATCCCATTCGCCGAAAAGTCTGTTCAAGGGTTAGCTCTTTCGTTGCCCAACGAAGGAAACTCTCAATTGAATGAAGTTCACATCCGCAGAGGCCGCTTGCCCGACACATCCTCCTCATCCGAGACGATTGTTAGCGAGGCCTTTGCAGCAGCCTCGGGGCTCCAACTTGGCGACAAAATCCAAGTCACCATATATGGCCAGCAGTACTCGCTGTTTGTGGTTGGTATCGCTCTAAGCCCAGAGTTCATCTATGAAATTGCCCCGGGAGGCCTGCTACCTGACAGCCGTTCTTTTGGAGTGATATGGCTAAGACGATCTGCGATGGAAGGCTCAACAAAACTTGATGGAGCCTTTAATCATGTTTCATTTCTATTGGCTAGGAATGCCAGTCTACCATCGGCCATCGAGAAGATTGATTCTATCTTGAAGCCATACGGAAGCTTAGGAGCTATTGCCAGAGAAGACCAGCGTTCGCACCGATTTGTGTCCAGCGAAATGGATGAATTGCGAAACATGGGGCGAGTCGCCCCCACGATTTTTCTGTGTGTCTCATCCTTTTTGCTCAACATGGTTTTGGCTCGCATGATTTCGTCGCAACGCGAACAAATCGCGGCGCTAACAGCATTTGGCTTTACGACTTGGGAAATCAGCCGCTTCTTTCTTAAGTTTGCTTGGAGCGTGGCTTTTGTTGGAGCGGTGGTTGGACTGGGCCTTGGCTTCTACTTGGGACTAGGGCTCACAGAAATGTACTCGCGATTCTTTCATTTCCCCAGCTTCACATTCCATGTCCCCTGGTCCATCCTACTGTTGGCAATTGTCTTGAGTGTTGGAGCGGCGTCCTTGGCAGTGGCTAATGGAATTCGGGGGATTCTGTTATTGCAACCTGCAGAAGCCATGCGTCCTGAGCCACCACCTCGCTATGGAAGCAGTACCCTAGATGCTCTCTGGCAATCGCTTAAATTGTCCACCATCCCCAAGATGGTTATGCGGCACACCTGGCGAAATCCGAAGCGCTCTCTAATGTCTCTCGTGGGAATATCCTTGGCTGTCTCAGTTCTCATTCTGGGCAGCTTTATGCAAGACGCCATCTACAGTCTCTTTGAAACCATGTTTTCGCAATCGCGAAAGTACGACCTGCAAGTCACTTTCTTGGAACCCCAAGATTCAGCCACCTTGCATGAACTTTATTCCATCGAAGGGATCATGGAAGTAAACCTGATTCGAGCGGTTCCGATTCGAGCACGTTCACTTCACCGCGATCGCTTACTTTCGATCATCGCGATCGACTCCAAGCATGACCTCAGTCCGCTTGTCGATCTTCAACAGCAACAAGCGACACTTCCAGCCGACGGTTTACTTATCTCAAGAAAATTGGCGGAGGTTCTGGAGTTACAGATGGGAAATACGCTCACGATAGAAGTGCTCGAAGGAAAACGTATGACGCTTGACGTCCAAGTTTCCAAGCTCATCGATGATGCTGCGGGCGAGACAATTTACATCAACCGGAATTCTTTAGCGACTTTGATGCAAGAATCTCCATCAGCTACAGCCGCCTATCTCCGCATCGACAAAAGACTGCGTCAATCGGTAATTCGTGAATTGGAACGACGCCCGCACGTAAGTCACGTCGTAGAAACCGCTGATCTCAAACAGAGTTTCCTCAAGACCATCGCCGAGAATGTTCGTCGCATGCGATCGATCAACCTCTTTTTTTCTATTATCATCGCGATCGGAGTTATCTACAGCACCGCTCGTATTTCGATAGCAGAACGGAGTCGGGAACTAGCAACACTTCGCATCTTGGGATTCACTCACCAAGAAGTCACCAGCATTGTTGTTTTAGAGTTGGCCGTTCTAACTTTGTGCGCTATACCTATTGGATGGGCAATTGGTTACGGACTTTCGTACATGACCGTAAATGCTTTTGACCGCGAATTGTTTCGCATGCCATTTGTGGTCTCTATTTCTACCTATGCCTTTGCGGCTTCGGTTGTATTGGCTGCCATGACGGCTGCGTCCTTTTTGATCTATCGATTCATCGGAAAGATGAACTTTGTCGACGTGTTGAAGGCGAGGGATTAGGTGATGAAACTTTTCACTCTTCGGAATGGAACAATCTGCGTTGTATTGATAGTACTGGGTATACTGGCCTGGAACTTGTCACGGCAAACCATCCGGGTTCAAACGGCAAAGGTACAAAACGGGCCATTAAGTGTGGCCGTCGAAGAGGATGGAAAAACGCGAATCAAGGAACGCTACACGATTTCATCGCCATTGCTGGGTACACTTTTGCGAATCGACTTGGACCCTGGAGACCGAGTCTACGGCGGAACAACGCAGGTCGCCCTATTACAACCGACTTCTCCTGATCTATTGGACGAGCGACAAAAAGCCCAAGCTGAAGCGAGCCGCAAAGCTGCCGAACTCGCCATTCAACGCTCTCAAGCCGATCGGCGCAAAACAGAAGAAGCACTAACTTTAGCTGAGAAGAATCGCGAGCGTGTTCTGGCGCTCAAAGCAAAGTCGAGCGTTTCTCAGCAAGAAATCGATATCGCCGAAACGGAATTCCGAGTTCAACGAGCAGCCCTTGCTGTGGCTGAATTAGCAGGCCGGATCGCGGAATTCGAATTTGAGCAATCCAACGCCGCCCTTTTACATCATACCTCAGAGCCAACATCCGCTTCTGCTCTGACCTTTACCATTAATTCTCCCATCGACGGGGAAGTATTACGCGTCTTTCAAGAGAGCAGGGGAGTGGTTCACCCCGGAACTCCACTGTTGGAAATTGGTGATCCTTCGTTGATAGAAATTGAAGTGGATGTCCTATCGACCGATGCGGTAAAAATTTCCGCTGGCAACGAGGTCGTGATTGATCAATGGGGAAAAGAGGAAACCTTACACGGTATTGTGCGACGCGTCGAACCTGCGGCGTATACCAAGGTCTCTTCGCTTGGTGTCGAGGAACAACGTGTCAATGTTTTGATAGACATTGTTGAACCTGCTTCAGAACGCCGCGCGTTGGGCGACGGATTCCAAGTCAACACAAAAATCATCTACTGGCATACAGAGCAATGCGTACAGATTCCGGTTGGCGCATTGATTCGCCAAGGGGAACGCTGGGGTGTCTTTCGAGTACAAAACCGACGAGCTGAATTTGTGGAAATCAAGTTGGGCGAACGAAATCGAGAACGAGCTGAGATCTTAGCAGGCCTGGATGTTGGGGATGAAGTCATCGTTTATCCGTCGGACGATGTAAGGGACGGAAGCTACGTTTCCACAACGGATTGAAACCACAATTGCATCTACTTGGATACGTTCCCCTGCTTCCACTCAGGATAGACCCAACGAAAAACGGGCGTTGCCAACAATGTCGTGACAATGGCCATGATCACCATGATGGAAAACAATTCTGGTCCGACGACTCCTCGCTCGCGACCAATGTTCAAAAGAATCAACTCCATCAACCCGCGAGCATTCATCAATGCGCCAACAGCAAGTGCGGTTCTTTGATCTTCGCCCGCCAAACGTGCCGCTGCCCAACATGCCCCACCTTTCCCCAGAGTCGCTGCCAATAACACAATCAGTGAGATAAAGATCAAGTAGGGTGTCGTCACCAAATCGAGACGTGTATTGAGTCCCGAAAAAGTGAAGAATAAGGGAAGCAATAAACTGACCGTGAGTGGCTCAAGTTTGTTTTTGAGATCCTCAGTGACAACTCCTCGAGGCATAGCACAACCAAGCAAGAAGGCTCCAAACACAGCGTAAACGCCAATGCGATCGGTAATGAACGACGCAAACATCAACAAGCTCAACACCAACACCATTTGCCCTGGCGTCAACTGTTTTTCGCGCTCTGCAATCGGAGTGAGCCAACGTAGAACGGGGCGGAGTGCGACCAACACCACAAAGGCAAACACCGTTCCACCCCCGATGGCTAATGCGGCAGTGCTCCATTCAGCTGCAAAGCTTGATAGTACTATGGCCAACATGCACCATGCTGCAACATCGTCGATCGCACCGGCTGCAATCGCCAACGTACCTAATGAGGTCCCCGCAAGTTTGTTTTCGACGATAATTCGAGCCAACATGGGGAAAGCAGTGATGCATAACGATGCGCCCAAAAAGAGTACCGCTTCGAACCACTTCACTTTTTCAGGAAAAAGACTTCCTTCATAGTAAAACCAAAAACCTAGGGCACCACCTAACAGGAAAGGTGCCAACATACCAGCGACAGAAACAGATACAGCTGTCTTGGCTCGTGTCGCAAAATGCTCCGTTCTAAATTCAGTTCCTACCAAAAACATATACAAAGAAAGCCCGACTTGGCTGACCGCAAACAAAAGTGGTTTCGATTCAGGGGGAAACAAACTTGCGGATAGTGACGGAGCCAGTATTCCAAGAAGCGAGGGGCCAAGGAGTACACCAGCAATCATCTCCCCCACGACCTGTGGTTGGCCGATGTATTTCGCCAGAGCTCCCACGACTCGACAGGTCATCAAGATGACTGCGAGCTGCAGGAAAAAGAGAATGGACAATTCGAGTTGGGACATGGCTATTGGATTGGAATGTGCAGGAATGGAATGACTCTGGGTCGCTGGCCCGCTGACAACTGTGGTAAAATACCACATGTATCGTCTAAACAATAGTTGTCTCGACAACCTTACGTGGTACTCGGCGGGACAAATCGAACAAATAATGTGGATAAAATGTAGCGATCAGGCCGATTTTAAGGGCATCTCTTTAGGTAAACGGAGTGGAAACTGCCACTTTGGCAGCGAACCTGCCCCAAAAGGGTACCTTTCCCTTTTTCCTTCAGCCGCTAGCGCCATTAACCATGTTCCACCGTCACATCATTGCGAAACTTGCATTCATGATGCTGACGCTCTGCAGTCCCGCGTTTGCTTTTCAAAATTCCAGTGAGCTGGATTTGGTGACAACGGCCGAGCAACCGACTGTGCTCGCTCTGCCGGTCGACGAGCCACAAGTGGATGCGGAGGCATTTCGAAAGTTAGAGGAACGCTTGGCTGAATTAGAAAACAAGCTTGCCAAGCCGAAGGATGAAAAGGAGGCCGATTCCGCGAAAGGTGCAAGCGGCGAGAAAAAAGAGACTTCTAAAGAATCGACAGCCAAATGGAATGTGAAACTGGGAGGTCACGTCCAGCTTGATTTAGTTCAGTGGGCCGACTCCGCTCCTAGTATCCCCGACGCACAAAACTATTTTGAGTTTCGGCGTTTGCGTTTGGTAGCGGAAGGGACCGGGTATGAAGTTCTCGACTTTAGACTTCAGATGACCTTGGAACCAGAAACTATTGGTGAGACTCAACCTTTGGGTTTGGTCATGTCCCCTGACGTCAAGGATGCCTATCTTTCGGTCAATGAAATCCCTTCACTGGGTCGCTTTCGTATCGGCAATTTTTTCGTTCCATTCAGTTTGGAACAGGTAACTAACGACACGAACAACGCCTTTATGGAACGTTCTATTCCAACCCAAGGCGTTTTTTCACCGGACCGGGAAGTGGGGATGGCTTTTTACAACACCACCGAAGACAAAGATGCGACGATTTCGTATGGCATCTTTCTCGACAGCATCAGTGAAGGCCTAAAAGAGAAGATCGATGATAATCAGGGAATGCGGTTGTCTGCCCGAGCTACTTGGCTTCCATTCTATGACGAAGCATCCAAGGGGCGTTATCTGTGGCATACAGGTGTGGGAATTTTATACACCGATGATCAAGATGGTCGAGTTCGCTTCCGTTCTCGTCCGCAGATCCACGAAGGTCCCCGAATCATCGATAGCGGCATCGTCTTGGCAGATGAATACACAACGGGCAACATCGAGTCGGCTATCGTATACGGCCCACTTTCGATTCAAAGCGAAGCATTCGTGAGCAGCGTAGATCAAAGAAGAGGCGATCGAGCTGAGATCGGTGGAGCCTATGTCTACCTGAGCTATTTTTTAACGGGAGAAAATCGCATATACGAGAGATTTGGCCAACATGGAGCCCAGTTTGGGCGCAACACCCCAAATCAAAATCTATTCCTGAAGCCAGGCTGCTTTGGCACAGGTGCCTGGGAATTCAAAACCCGCTGGTCTTATCTCGATCTCAACAATCTCGATGGCGGCCAATACAACGACTTGACCGTCGGCTTTAACTGGTACTGGACCGATCGCACTCGAGTCATGTTTGACTGGATCCATCCCATAACCACACAAGATTCCGTTTATGGAGCGACCACTTCCGACATTATTGCGATGCGATTCGACTGGAATTGGTAACAGCCATCAAACCCTAAAGAGATCGTTCACGTCTCATCTTCAGTGAGCGGCTCATGTTCGAGTTAACCGGAATAAAACTCGATTCATTGAGTGGCAGATCAACTTTCACTGTAACGAATTCTGTCTCGTCGGTTATGTTCTGCGGATCTACGGAAACTCTGGCGTTACTAATTCCTAGAGTAGACAAAATGCCCTTTGCCTGAGACTCAATCTCCTTAGCGGTAGCGCCAGGCACAATGCTCTTGCGAGTTGCTTCATAAACCGCATTATCGAGCGTGTGCCGCATCATCGATAAACGACAGAACTCCGCAGCAGCCAGAAAGGTTGCAAAGATGATGCTCGATACGAAGGCGAACTCTACCGTGGTCGCGCCCCATCGTTGCAATCTTCGTTTTGTTTGTTGCCGAATTCGTCTCATGATTTACACAACTCGTTTAGAGATCAGTCTTGCATGCTAAATCGAAACAGTATTACTCAGTCAACATCGTGCTGAGTGTTAAAGCGATATCGCGAAACGCGGCCTTCAATTGAGCGCCGTTGTTAGCGTGTAGGTGTCGCCCTCGCCCTACAGAAGCAATTGCCGCCATTCTGGATGTATCCGCACCTGCTCCGAACGTAATCGTGTGAATGGTGACTCCGTCAGCAGCGACAGCACGAGCTGGAATAATGGGTTCGCGGCCCGTGTTGTGTTGACCGTCGGTCATTACAACCATGGTACGCTCCACAAACAACTTCGAACGTCCGGTTTGAATGATCTGATAACCGGCATCTATACCAGCGGAGATACTAGTCGCCCCGTTGACCGGTAGCCCCTTGGCTTTGCCAGGAATCAGACCTAAATCTAACGTGTAGCCTTGATCAACCGATGCGGAGGACGAATAACTCGCCAGCCCCATGAACTCTTTGGTGGGTGTTTCTTGAACTGTGGCCACGAAAATCGCCAGCGCATCACATAGGTCTTTGTATTTCTGGCCTTGCATCGAGCCGGAGCGGTCGATCACCAACACGATATCGCGTTCCAGGTACGTCGAAATCGCTTCTTGGTGCGTTTCGAAGACTTTCACTCCATGCAAATTCCCAAAGAACAAGTCTACTCCGCCCGAAGCGCTGTTGGATCCAAGATCGGCGATAACACGCACACCATTGAAGGGAGTCTTGCCTGGTGTAAACGTAAACTTGCCGTTTTGATTGCGGCTTGAATTCCCAAAAATGAAGTTGTTGTTATTGAGAACAAGAGGTTTACCAGCGATTGAGTTCAGCCCAGCCACCTGGATCCCGGAAGTGCGGGCCGCATTAATGTCTTGGGTTTGGGACAATGTCACCGAAGCGGCTTTGGCTGCAGCATCCGTTGCGGCTCGTAACTCGGTGCGAGCCATGTGCAAGTAGGCCATGTCGATGCTAATGGCGACCATCGCTACAAAGGCGATCATCAAGGCGGCCACCAACATGGTTACCGTACCCTTTCGATTTCGTCGCGCCGATCTCCGGCCCGTTTCCCTATTTCGATAAGTGCAGGGTTCGGTGATTCGTTCTTTGGATTGCAAGCTCATCATGATGTTCACCAATTGTTTACAAGATCAAAACCTTGCGGCTCTCAGGATCCCGCGACTTATTCTTTAACCATTACGACTGTACTGCTAACATCGCCAGCGACCGTAAAATCATTGTTCAAGATACTATTTGCCTTCCCACTTGCACTTACTGTGACTCGAATCATTTGACCTCGGGGAGCATTGCCAACATCCGCTGGAGTAAACGTGATCGTCGCCGATCTAACATTGCGAGCCTTAAGTATTTCCTCGCCCGATGCCCGAGCAATTGCAGTGGTTGTCGACGATTGGATCGCAGTACGACACGCTTCATAGGCAGCAGTCGAGAGCGATTGTTTCAAGAAGATTTTGTTGGTTACTTCCACACTTCCCAGCACGACCAATAAAATGACGGGCAAACAGAAGGCAGCTTCCACACAAGCCACACCGCTTCGCGTTTTTTGGCTACGCCGCACGTGACGTGTGCACGCAGTTCGAGAACTAGAACTTGTCTTGGTCATTCGTGTAGTCATTGGATGAATCGGAAAAGCTGGAGAAAAGGGCATCCGTATAGAATGCACTGAAACCCTATCTCAGGTTCGTAAGGGAAGTTGACTGAAACCTCACATGCTCGCCCTTTTTTCTTCGCACATAGTTCAAATTTACCCTCACACTCCGCCTAGACGTCATAATCGGACGTCTTGATCGACGAGGTTCGCGACTGGGCATCTAGCCTGCGGCACACGGGCTAAACGACCTAACCGTCCAGCTGTCGTGCATCTTGGCCTATGACCCAACCCCATTGGTGGCATTTGTGCACCGATTGCTCAACCGCTAAATCACTTCTACGATTACACTAGTGCGATTCATGGCGGAAAGGACGAGGAGCATCATGTCAGAACTAGTCGTTGAACATGTGACTAAACGGTACACGACACCCGCAGAGGACTTGGTCGTTCTCGAAGATGCATCGCTCCAACTTAAGCAAGGTGAAAATGCGGCCATCATTGGTCCCAGTGGCAGCGGCAAATCAACCTTGCTGCACATCTTAGGCGCACTTGATTCCCCAACTTCTGGGACAGTGAAGCTCGGAGGTGTCTCACCTTTTGGACTTTCGCCCAATGATCTTGCCGATTTCCGAAATCAGAAAATCGGTTTTATCTTTCAGGACCATCATTTACTTCCGCAACTCACCGTCCTCGAAAACGTGCTGATTCCCGTATTGGCTCATGGTCGCCCTAAACCAGACATGGTCGAGCGTGCTCGCGAATTGATTGCCAAAGTTGGACTACAACATCGCGAGTCCCATTTGCCCAGCGAGCTATCGGGGGGCGAGAGAGGACGTGCCGCTGTAGCTCGAGCGTTAATTCATCGTCCCTTGCTAGTCTTGGCGGATGAACCAACCGGAAACCTTGACCCAGAAAATGCAACGCGGATCGGGGAACTGCTGATGGATTTGCCGCGCAGCGAGAACAGCATGTTGGTTGTGGTGACTCATAGTCAAACCCTTGCCAGCCTAGCACAGCATTGTTTTCGAATTGAAAAAGGACGCTTGATAAGTGGTACATGGAAGTAACTTCGATGACTCAAAAATCTCCAGCAATCCGCTTTGGACTTTTCGAACTACAACGCAAGTCGTTTCGTTTTAACTTCCTCCCGAACCTTGCAGTTATCGCAAGCATCGCAGTGGCCACGGCCGTTATCGTCGGGGCTTTACTTGTCGGTGATAGTGTTCGTGGCAGCTTAAGATATCAAGCGCTTGATCGATTGGGCAAAATCGATGGCTTGATGCTGACTCGTGGCTTCGTGTCTTCGGATTCGATCTCCTCTTGGGAAAAAACGATTCATGAAAAGAACACACAAACCTCTTTGCATCCGTTTCTGTTATTCCCGAGCTCTACCATCGAATTCTCGGTGGATTCAGCCGTTCGTCGCAGCAGTAACATCATTGCCCTAGGAGCTCAACCCGAATTTTGGGAGTTAAGCTCCACCTCGCCCAAAACGATGCCTGGCCCAGATGAAGTTGTTGTGAATGACGAATTGGCGCGCGAACTCAATTTGTCCATCGGCGACGAAATCACTTTACGTATCCCAACAGAGCAAGCCGTTCCAGCCGATAGTCCCCTCGGTCACCGTGAAGGGCAAACCATTGGATTACCCCGTTTGAAAATCGTTGACATCATTCCTGCTAAGGGACTGGGGCGATTTGATCTGCGCAACAACCAACGCATACCACGCAATGCTTTTCTGAATCTTGCCTATTTACAGCAGAAGATCGATCGAGCCAACAAAGTCAATGCCATCGCCGTTTCTTTGCCGCGCTCTGATAACTCCGCAACCGTCATTGCCGATACGCAAACTTTTGCACAATTCGTTGCCGACTTTCAACCAACGCTTCAAGACATGCGACTGAAGTTGGTCGAACCGACAATTGCAGACCCCGACGGTAAAGCCTTGCATCGTTATTACAGTCTGACGAGTGATGAAATGATTCTCGAGCCGTCAGTGCAAAGATTGCTGATGGACGCACTCCCTCGAGGCACTGCCCAGCCAGTGTTTACGTATCTCGCTAATGCGATCACTAAAAACGGCGACGCGAAAGAAGTAACCTATTCAACCATCACGGGTATCGACTCAAGTAAGTCCTTCCCTCTAACTCGTGAATCAGGACTCGGTGATAACTTGATGTTGAAAAACGATCAAGTCATCATCAATTCCTGGCTAGCAGAACGATTGAATGCTCAAGCGGGCGATCGCTTGAAACTCTGGTATTATCTGCCCGAAACCGTTCATGGAAAAGAAGTTGAAACCTCTTTTGAAGTCGATGTCGTCGGTGTTGCACCAATTACGGAGCCCACCTCACCTTTTCGACGCAATCGGCCTGCCAAGTTTGAGCAAGCCCCAACACTCTTTAATGACCCGGCATTAACTCCTGAGGTTCCAGGTATCACCGATCAAGACTCGATCAATGATTGGGAAACGCCCTTCCCGCTAACACGAACTGTTCCTGCCGAGGATGATCGATATTGGAACAATCATCGCTTAACACCTAAGCTCTTTATGAGTTACGAAGCGGCTCGCGATCGATTTGGAAGCCGTTTTGGTCAAGCCACTTCGCTGCGGATTGACTCAAGCGTGGCCACAAGTTCCGAGGAACTCGAAGCCAAAATTCAACAGATCTTGCAACCACATCTGGCAGAACTATCATTCCAACTCAATCCGATCAAGGCTGAAGCGATACAAGCCTCATCAGGCACAACTCCTTTCGATGGCTTGTTCCTTGGTTTGAGCATGTTGGTTATCGGCTCTGCCTTGATGCTTATTGCGTTACTGTTTCGCTTGAGTATTGATCAACGCTCTGAGCAATGGGGTTTGTACGTTGCCACAGGCTGGACTTGGCGGGCTTTGCGTAATCTATTGATTACCGAAGGCCTGTCATTGAGCATCGTCGGAGCTCTGCTGGGAATCCCGTTAGGAATACTCTACGCAAAACTCATCTTAGTGGGATTAAGCGGTTGGTGGATCGGTGCGGTTACGGTTGCATTTCTTGAATTCTACATCACCACTCGCAGCCTGATCATTGGAGTGGTTGCGGGGGTGTTGGTTTCGTTACTGGCTATTTACTTTTCAATACGCGCCTTACGAAAGTTACCTGCGATCGAATTATTGCGAGGTAGAACAGAACTGGTCGGTTCGCGGCAAGGCACCCGCTCTGTGTGGCTGAACCGTATATCACTGGCGATATGGTTATCTGGCTTGGCATTAGCCCTGGCAGGTCTCACTCAGTCTGGCCAAATGCAAGCCGGGTTGTTTGTTGGGGGAGGCATGGTTTTGTTAATGGGAGCTATGGGACTTGTCTACTGCCGATTGTTGCGTTGGCAACAAGGCAATGTTTCCCGCAAGGCGAAAGGAGATTACTCGCTGCTTTCGCTCGCTGCGCGCAACATCGGTAGAAATCCTTTGCGAAGTACATTAACGCTTGGCCTACTCGCCGTCACTAGTTTTCTCATCCTTTCCCTAAGCGCCTTCCAAATACGTCCAACCATGGAGGCGGCGGGAGGCTTCACGTTGATCGGTGAAAGTTCAACGCCGATTTATCAAAACCTGGGGGATCAGACCATACGCCGTGATTATCTTGGGCCTGCAGCCGACGCGCTCAACGATGCCACGATATTCGCCTTTAAGATGCGGCCTGGCGATGAGGCAAGTTGCAATAATCTTTACCAAGCAAGTGAACCCAAAATTGTCGGTGTATCTTCACTCTTTGCGGAGTGGGAAAAAACGGCCCCTGCAGAGCGGCGTTTCTCTTTTATGGCCCAATTACCTAAAACCGAAAAAGCACCGCAAACCGTATGGGAAGCTGTTCAGGTTCGAGCTAGCGGGACGAAAGACGACCCGCTACCTGTTGTTCTTGACCTCAACACAGCCATGTGGAGTCTACACCTCAAAGCCCAAATCAATGAAGTATTCTCGTTCGAATTCCATGACCAAAAAGTACATTTCAAGACGGTGGGCTTACTCAACAACAGTTTATTGCAAGGCGTGCTGTTGATCGGAGAAGAAAATTTTCAACAATCCTTCCCCGATTTGAGCGGCTTTCAATTCTTCTTAGCTTCTGAAGCGTCTCGCCAAAACGCAACAACGCCCTCCACCCTCACTCGACAGCAACTAGTTACTACACTTGAAAAAGGCTGGGGCGACGAAGGTTTAGACTTGATGGATTCAGAAAAAGTTCTTGAGCAACTTCTGGCCGTCCAAAATACATATCTGAAAGCGTTTCAATCCCTCGGGGCTTTGGGATTACTTTTGGGAACGCTGGGTTTAGCCATTGTTCAGATTCGAAGCGTCCTAGAACGGCGAAGTGAACTTGCGACGCTTCGCGCGATCGGATTCCGTTCCACGAGAATAGGGCTTCTGATACTACTGGAAAACTGTCTACTACTCCTCGGCGGTATTATGGTGGGCGGCATCACAGCGGTCGTGTGTGTAGCCGCTCCATTGCTGCAAAATGCGCAGTTTACTGAATTAATGCAACCTTTAGCGTGGGTGGGGGTAGTTATTATCGTAGGGCTCGTGGCTGGAGCATTTGCGGTCCGAACCGCGGCTAGACAGCCTTTGCTATCTGCTTTGCGTCAACGTTAGAATAGAGCAGCGGCTTATCCAGAGTATTGCTTTTTTATTCACGATTCGTGCCCTCCTTTTTTGCATACCTTCCTCACTCTCCGAAAGTTCTGGTGTCCGATGAAAATCAATCGTTACGTATTTTCTTTAGCCCTAGCACTATCCACTTACGTTACACCGTTCGTCGGTACGCTTGCCGTTGGTCCGACTGCGTTCGCACAAGAAGCAAATGAGAAACTGAAATGGACCGATATTTCCGGTGCACGCACCATTGAAGCAAAGTTCGTACGGTTAGATGGAGATAATGTTGTACTGGAGAAATCGGACGGTTCCGAAGTTACCGTGCCTTTGAACAAATTGAATCTCAAGAGCCAAGCACAAGCCAAACGCATGGCGAACCCTCGAGCTTTCGAAAAGAAGCCTAGTTCGACGGAAAACATGAAACCCGACACCAAGAGTTCGGACTCGGCCGCCGGTAAATCAACGACTGAGCCGAAAGCGGATGCTCCAGCCGCCTCAGCCCCGAACCGAGTGACCTTGGCGAAAGGCGTTTCAGCCGCTGATACACTCAAAACGGTTCTCGAAGAATACAAAAAAGGGAACTATGGCGTTGTGATGGACACGATGCCTCCTGAGACAACTCAACTTCTTACAGAACTTATCTCGAAGGCATCAGGTAAACTCAATAAGTCGAGCTTTGACTCGATCAAGACGCTTTTCAAACGCTCTGCAAAGGTGATGGGCGAAAAGAAGCAGTTCATCATGAACTATCCGAAAGTACCTTCCGAAGTGAAACCTCGACTTTCGGCTCATTATGACACCTTAGTATCGCTTTTGAACGATATCGTTGCGTCACCGGCAGCGGATTACAAAGCTCTGACAGACGGCGACGTTGAAAAGGTGCTGCCTGTTATTTTGCGGCTTGCGGATGTATACGGTACCAAGTTCATTGAAACAGAAAAGCAACTGGATCCCAATGGAGCAGCTGCCAAAACTCCTGTATTCATTAGCTTGTGGAATACGCCTATTCCTCGAACATCGTTGAATCCCGAGAACATGCGTATTATCAACGAGAATGGTGATCAGGCCCAACTGGAATTCGTTGGAATCAGCGGTACCAAAGAATCCATTAATCTGCAACGCGTCGATGGACGATGGCTTGGCGCAGAAACAGAAATCACGCGAGCGGGGATGGAGCAAATGAAGCAACAGCTCGCGGCAATTGACAGTGTGGATCCAGCACAGATGTCAGGCCAACTGACACTTGGACTTGCCGTGGTTGGTGGACTCATTGGACAATTGGAACGAGCCAAAACACAAGAAGAATTCAATCAACAAATGGACCAACTCTTTGAAGCTGCCGGCCAAATGGTACCTGGTGGTGGAGTTCCTGGCCTGCCTCCAGTGGGCCCCTAATCCAGCGTTTAATACTCTCGATTTAAGAGTCAGCAACGGCATCGAAATGCTGGTTAGTATCCCTAGCAGCATTTCGGTGCCATCTTCATTAATCCTATCGAAACTTGCATGGCTGCATCAAACTCAAAAACCGGAAAAGCAAAGTCTTATTGGCTGGTCAAGACAGAACCATCGACCTACTCGATCGATGATTGGGAAAAAGAAAAAGATAAAACAACTTTTTGGGACGGCGTTCGCAACTATCAAGCTCGCAACACGCTGCGAGATCTGATGAAGCTCGGTGACGAAGTATTGGTTTACCATAGCAATGCCGAACCACCTGAAATCGTCGGTGTGGCGAAAGTAGTGCGTGAAGGTTATCCCGACTTCACTGCGTTGGACACGAATCATCCGCATTATGATCCAGACAGCACCTCCGATAATCCCCGCTGGTTTATGGTCGATTTGAAGCTAATAAAACGCTTTAAAAAACGGCTGTCACTCGCTCAAGCCAAAGAGATCAATGAACTATCCGGAATGGAGTTGCTTCGCAAAGGGTCTCGTTTGAGCGTGCAACCCGTTAAGGCTAACGAGTTTCAGGCGATTCTCGAGTATTGCAGCTAACATCCTCTCGCGCATCAAATCACAATTAGGCGTAATCCATGCGACTCTTTTCTAAGTGCTTCCACCTCATCGTAGCCATTGCCCTTACCAGTAGTCTCTTTGCGGTATCCAGTAGTAAGGCATTTTCGGCCGAACCGATCAACATCATTTTGATCAACGCAGACGATCTTGGATTTGGTGACTTGGGATGTTATGGACAAAAGGTAATTCCTACTCCATCGTTAGACCGCATGGCTCGCGAAGGGATGCGTTTCACTCAGTTTTATGCTGGTTCAACGGTATGCGCTCCATCTCGCAGCGTGTTAATGACGGGCTTGCATACTGGCCATACACCAGTGCGAGGCAATGGTGGCAAGGAGCAACAGACGTTGCCAGCGTCAAGCGTTACCATTGCAGAGGTATGCAAGAAGCATGGCTATCGAACCGGATTGATTGGCAAATGGGGATTGGGTGAGGAAGAAACAGAAGGGCACCCTCTCAACCAAGGCTTCGATTTCTTTTACGGCTATCTGAACCAAGTTCATGCGCACAATCATTATCCAGAATTCTTGTGGCGTAATCTCCAACGCGAACCACTTCCCAATGTGGTTCAGAAGCCACCGCAACAACCCAATTCTTTAGGGGGCATGGCCAAGGTCAAGAAGGTCTTTGCCAATGATCGCTTCATTGAAGAGACCGAAGCGTTTCTTGACGAAAACAAGTCACAACCGTTTTTTCTATATCTAGCTTTGGTATTGCCACATGCTAACAACGAAGCCCGAGGCATGAGTGGTAACGGTTCGGAATCGCCAAACATCGGCAAGTTTGCGGACAAACCCTGGGACGAACCCAGCCGAGGCTTTGCAGCCATGGTAAGCGACGTCGATTTGGCAGTTGGAAAAGTTCTCGCAAAGTTAGAGCAGTTAGGTATAGATGAGCGCACTTTAGTTCTGTTTACAAGCGATAACGGACCACATCAGGAGGCGGGACATGACCTGCAGCTTTTCAACAGTTCCGGTGGCCTGCGGGGAACCAAACGGGCTTTGTACGAAGGTGGCATCCGTGTCCCCTTCATTGCTCGCTTGCCTAAAAAAATTGCCCCCAATTCGATTTCAAATCATATCTCTTATCAAGCCGATCTCTTAGCAACCATCTCGAATGTACTAGGCGACACAACTCAAGTTGAAACGGACGGCATAAGCTTGTTCCCAACATTACTGGGGAACAAGAAAGAGCAGCAGGAACACGCATATTTGTACTGGGAGTTTTACGAGCAAGGCTCACGCCAAGCGGTTCGTTTCGGAAATTGGAAAGCCATTCGCGAACCGATGTTGACAGGAGACATACAATTATACGACTTGGCTGCAGACGAAAAGGAACAAACGAACGTGGCTGCAAACCACGCTGAATTAGTAAAAAAAGCGGCTGAAATGATGGACCAAGCTCATCGTTCTGACCCAAGATGGCCAGTTCCACAGAAGAACTCAACTCCACAGAAAAAGCCAGCTTCGCCGAAAAAGAAGCAGCCATAGCTACTTTCAATATTCTGGTACGCTACAATACCGTCGCGTCATCCATGGTCGGTTGGAATGGACGCGTAACCCACATTTTGCTTCTCATTTCTTGAGCCAATGCATGATCGTCGCTTCCGGCCTAGTTAAGAAATTTGCCAGCGGTTCCAACGTCGTTCAAGCCGTAAATAATATTTCTTTTTCTGTCGCAACAGGCGAAGTCTTCGGATTACTGGGCCCTAACGGTGCTGGGAAAACAACCACGCTCCGTATGGTTATGGGCCTCTTAGAACCGGATGAAGGATATGCGGAGGTGGGTGGTGTTAGAACGGGAACCGAATCGACAGCCGTGCGTGGTCGAATTGGATTAGTATCTAGCAACGACGGAGTTTATCCTTGGCTGACCGTTCGCGAAATGCTTCATTACTTCGCAGACCTTTACGATGTTGAACCTGCTTTGGCTGACGAGCGAATCCGATACCTTGCGGACCTCTTGGATCTCAAGAAGTTCATTGATCAACGTAGTGTGACGCTGAGTACTGGGCAAAAGCAACGCGTGAGCCTAGCTCGCGGTCTCATGCATGATCCACCTGCTATGTTGCTGGATGAACCAACTCGAGGTCTGGATGTGCTCGGAAGCAAAGTGATCTTTGAATTCATTGGGATCTTACGGCAACAAGGCAAAGCTGTATTGGTATCAACGCATC
>JAFLCP010000053.1 GCA_017303505.1 Planctomycetota bacterium
TCCACCTCCTTGCAGGAATCCGTAGAGCAACCCATAAAAAACAAATTGCTCATCCAATGGGAGCTGATCCAAGTTCTTTCCATCGAGCAATTGTAAGATGGCTTTGCTTGAGCCGTCGCGGTCCGATTCCGTTGCAAACTTGGCCCAAGCTCGCGCTGATGTCAAATAGTTATGCAAAAGATCAGGATCGTTTTCCAAGCGAAGTGGCGAGCTCACATGTCCTTTGCAAATCTGTTGAAGCCACTGCAGCGGCGTGGCACGTGTGGCTGCGCCAATTGCCATCAGCGTGATGGGATCGGCCATCGCTCTTCGGTACTGCTTATCAAGAGTTGGGAGAAACTCTTGCTCAATCCACTCCACTCCAATATCGCCCGAGCGTGGCGCGCGAGCTAGAGCCCAACATGCAGCTCGAAGTTCATCTCGATCCTCAGAGGCTAGTGAAGTAATCACTTCAGGCAAATAGAGTGAGGCTGTTGAGGGAGCGTTGTAATCGGCCATCAATCGCCATGCAGCAGTTCGCACCAAAGTTGAGGGATCATGCAACGCGGTTTCCAAGGTCTCGCCCACCATCTTGCCTCGTGTGGACAAAATACCCATGGCCAGCATTTTGGCAAAAGGTTGATCTGATTCCCGCAACAACTTGATCAACAACTTATTTTGGGCAGTATGATTTTCTGTGGGACGTTCGAGAAGCAGACGTTGGGCGGTCGATCTCTCCCATACTTGCTTCGATTGCAAGGCCGCAATAAGTGTTTCATCATTGGCTTGGTTGAGGGGCTGTTTTCTCAAGCGGTCGAAGGCTTCCCGCACCGGCACGGCCGAAGTGGTTAAGCGATAGATGCGCCCCGCTCGTTCGCCAAGTCTTTCATCTGGGCGATGTTTCAGTTCTTCTGGAACCCATTCAGGATGTTCGATCACGGCACGATGCATATCCAATACGTAGATTTCGCCCGCTGGTCCTTCGACCAAGTTCACTGGTCGGAACCAAGGGTCGGTGCTGGCAAGCCATTCCTGTGGATATTCAAATGGCTTGACGGATGTTTGGCCAAGGATGCGTTGTAGGGAACGACGTTGGACTAAACTGCCTGTGGGTTCACAAGTTAGCACATGTCCCCAATTGGAACCTGGAAAGGCTGAGCTATGACTGATCATCACACCGCAAGCGGCAGTGAATTGGCCTGCATGCAGATTGGAAGTTGTCCAGGCATTAACGACGGGACGAACCTGCGAGAGAGATTCCGATGGCGAGGCATCGCGCGTTGCTGGGCCAAATCCAGGTAAAGTAGTCAGATCTAGTTGGTGAGGTTCTAACTGAACTTCACGACAAGGTTGGCGGTTGGAACAAAAATAACGATTACCATTTTGATCCCAAGTCAGTCCAAACTGCGCCGGGCCCGTGATCAATTGAATGGCCCGTGTCACAGGATGAACTCGCAGATCATGATTCGCCAACGGAACGCGATCGTCGGATTTTCCATCGCCAATCATTCCACCTCGCAAACCATTGGCAATGTACAATCGTCCGTCCCAACCTAACGTGGGATCATTGGCACGCAGTTGTGGATTCTGCTCATGAAAACCTTTGAGCCACACTTCGCTTTGATCCGCTTTGCCATCGCCGTCGGTATCCCTTAACCACACCAATTCGCCAGCGATCGTAACTAACGCTCCATCTTTCCAAAGTTGTAGACCTGTAGCGAAAAGTAAGCCATCGGCGAATACCGAAGAGGATTCATACACAAGATCATTGTCTTTGTCCTCTAAGATGACGACACGGCCCAGTGGCTTTTCATCTGCTTTGGGGCCGTTTGGATAATCTGTCATTTCGACGACCCACATGCGACCAAGCGTATCGATCTGCATCGCCACAGGATCTTTCACAGCTGGCTCAGCTGCGGCAAGTTCAATCGTCCATTCGGGCTCGAGCCTAAAGCTCTTAAGACTTTCGTCAATCGATAGCGGTTCTTGTCTTGGAAGCGCAGCAGTCGTTGTCGTAGGAGGCTCAGGAACCTCAGAAGCTGGTGGTTGATACGAAGTCAATTTAACAGTTGATTTCATTCGTTGGTGAAGCTGCTGAAGCAATTCGCTCAGTGCGGCGACCATCTTCGGTTCAGCTTGTGGTTCCAAGCAACTCGTGCGAGCTCGCCAAGTCGTGTAACCACCCAATTGAAAATGTGCTGGCGGAGGAATGTAACCGGCATGTCCGTTGGCCAAGCCGATGTTCATCGTCGTCGCAAACCGACTCGCTTGACGTAACTTCAAACCTGTTTCGCCATACGATTCACACGGATTCGCAACAACAACGCCTTCGCCGATGCGAAGTGCTTGACAATTCAGAACGCGAGTTTTGGGTAGTTGGCTAAGTAGAACCGTCTCGCGAGCGTAGTTCTCGACCAAGGTTTTAGGAAGACGATCCGGAAAATGCGTGTCGATGTACTTTTGAGCTTCGGCGACTTCTGTCTCGGTTGGGACGCGAGCATCGATTGTGAGTGATGTGAACGCTGCGTCCAGCGTAACATCGGAGCGGTGTTGGATGTTGGGAAGTTCGGAGAGAATCAATTCTGCGACATAATTGCCGACGTCGAAGTACGTGAAAGGCTCACGCGGCTTGCTAAAGTCGATGCAATTCGCATCTCCACTTGTACCATTGGCCATGATGCCGAGGAATTGACTTGGTTCATCGCCACGGAGCGCTGTCGCCAATCGATTCGCGACGACTCCGAAATAGTCAGCCGATAGAGAGGGGCTGCCTGCATAGTGGGTGCTAAAGCTCGCTAATACGGCGAGCGGTTTTCCTGCGCGAGTTTGAATTGAGAGAATCGGGATAGTGCGATCGATTGGTCCAACGGGTGCGAGGCGATTGGGGTTCTCATATCCTGGATTCATTACCACATCATCGGACTCGCGACCAGTAAATGGGGTGCGGGGCAAAGATCCCTTCTTCATCAGCCAACGACGACAGTAAATGTACTTCTCCGCTTGAACACTTCCCCAACCCAGTTGAGCTTCGACTTGTTTATCTGCTGCTTTTTGAATGCCATCGGCAATCCATGTAGGGAGAGCTTGCGCATAATCTTCTTGGATGGGTGTGCCGTGTACGCCGGCCACTGAGACAGCAGAATGAGTATGCGTGGCAGCAATCAGTATATGCTCAGGAGGGATTCCTGTTTTCTCTGTCGTGAGTTTGCGTGCTGCGTCGACCAATTCCACCGGCAGGATGCAATTGTCAACAATGCAAATCGCCAACGTTTTGTTTCCCTGGCTGAGAACCAGGCAGCGGGCATGTAATGGATCGTGCCATCGATCCGCTTGAACTCCGGCGATGTTTCCATTGACCCATACGGGAAACGATTTGGGAGTTATGTCCTGCGCATAAACGCCTACTTTTAGTGCATCTTGGCCGAGAGCTTGAAGTGCCAAAAGGCCAGTGACGCAAAGAGCGAGAATGATGGGCTTGATCATGGGCGAGTCGTCAGCAGGAGGGAGGGGGCGGATTAGGAATTAGGAATTACGAATTATGAATTAGGAGCTACGAACTCCACCGCCTAACTTCTCGGCGGCCCGAGTTTTTCAATTCCTAATTCGTAATTCCTAATTCCTAATTCCTAATTAAAAATTCTCTCCTCTTCCGGTCAGCAAAACACTGCGTGTACAACTGTGCGTGAAGATTAGGCGGCTTTGCGGAATGGAACCGCTTGAATCTGGCTTTCTTTCGACTGGATTTCCTTGATACGGTTTCGAATGTTGTCGTAGTTAACCTCTTTGACACTGTCGACTTTCAGGACATGCGCTCCAGAGGCATAAGCAGCTTGCAAGCCAAAAGGACTGTCTTCCACGATGAGAGTATTTTCTGTTCAACGCCCAAAAGTTCCATCGCGCGTTGGTAGATCTGAGGCGAGGGCTTGGGCGAAGCAACGTCTTCATTGCTTAGCAGATATTCAAAGTACTTCGTCAGTTCAGCTTTGCGAATCATGAAATCAACCGTCGCGCGGATCGAGTTGGAGGCGACGGCCAATCGCAGGCCTTCCATCCGCAAACGCCAGGTTGCATACACATGTTCGGGGGTTGGGCAAAGTCGAGTTGCGATCAGCTCGTTCGTGTAATGTTGCTTCATGCGATTGATAAAGCGATGCAACGAGCGAGGGAGAGCAACTTCCTGGCTCAGCATTTCCAATTTGGTTTTGGTTGGCAATCCATCGAAGCGAGCTATATGGGCTGCGTGATCGATGGTGTAGCCAAATAATTCTAAGGCTCGATTCAAGGCGACATAATGCCACTCTTTGGCATCGATGAGCACGCCATCCATATCGAAGATAACAGCTTCTATCGACATAACATCTCCCTGAATTCTCGAGGAAAGTCGGTGCACAGCATTAATCGCGACGCGTTCGCTAAAGTAGCTTGATCGCTCTTTAGCCAGGTCAAAAGATCATTCCAAAATCGAAGGTGAGGGCGTTTGTGCAATTCGGGAGAGACAATCGCAACCCCCTGCCCCGCCGATAGGTATTTGGCCCAGTCGTGAGAACTAAACCATTCGCCATGGAATCCATCCAACCAGACTCCTTGAGCGAGTTGTAGTTGTGTGGATTCAGGTTCGTATTCGCTGCGTCGCGCAAACAGAGTCATGCCCAATTTGGCATAGTGCAGCGAATCGGGAACGGACATGTCAAATACGAAGTAATTTGTAACGGAGAATTTATCGAGCCACGTTTTAAGCTCTTGCGCGAGTCCGTCGGATTTAATGTTGATCGCCAGAGTTGTGTTGGCACCAGATCGTTGGTAGAGCTCAAGAAAAGATTCAAGCGTTTGGCATTTCGGATTGGGAATGTCGTGGCTGATCACCAATTGACTGCCAAGATCTCGCACGTCTGTTTCGATTCCAAATCCATCTGACAAAGCTGCTTCAAAGGCTCCGACGCTGTTCTTTTCTTGGGGGGCGAACCAGAGGCCGCGATGCGCGATCAACTCGACTTGAGTTGGCGGTCGCGAGCTCGCACTTGCATGCGGACTCGGTGAGGTGGGATTAAGAACTCCGCTCATTTTAAGGCTTCCTGCCAACCATGAGGTGATGCATCTACCTCGCGGGGAGGCAGTAAGAAACGTTAGGTATTCGATCGCGAATCATCTAGAAAATCTAATCATTGACGTCTAGGTCACTTTTCAGAATCCGTTCACGGACCGCCATTTTTTAAGGGAGCTCATTGTTCCTTTAGTGGCCGATTTGGTCATTTAGTGGGGGCTGGTTGGTTTTTAGTGGAATGCTATCGTTGTGGTTGCTGAGCTGGCGGTAATAGAGGATTTGGGTGATTTTGGGACTAAACTGATCTTTTGAGGTGCATTCCCAAATGCTATGATCCGGCACCCTTCGGGGTGGTCGTTTGGGAGGATGATTCAGCAGGAGGCTCAACTTTGAAAGTACATCAACTGGCTGATATGAAGGGTGGTTGGTTCGTCGGGCACTTTAGCCCTACAGTCATCTCAACTTCAGATTTCGAAGTTGGTGTGAAGATCTATCCAGCAGGAGCCAACGAAGCGGCTCATCATCATAAGGTCGCAGAGGAAGTGACGGTTATTGCAACGGGACGTGTCATCATGTGCGGTCAAGAGTTTGGTGCTGGCAGCATCATTCATCTAGCCCCGGGCGATTCGACTTCTTTTGAGACGTTAGAGCCTACGGTCACTGTGGTCGTCAAGCGTCCTAGTGTGCCAAACGATAAGTATCTCGACTAGTTCAGTTTAGCATCAAGTCAAACGTGAAAGGATTTACGGATGCTGCAGATTGTTGTGCCGATGGCAGGGATGGGAAGTCGGTTCGCGAAGGCCGGCTACGAACTTCCAAAACCGTTGATCCCGGTAGCTGGTGTGCCGATGATTCAACTGGTGGTTAGCAATTTGCGCCCCAAGATTCCCCATCGGTTTGTCTTTATCACCCAGAAGGCCCATCAAGAAAAATATGGTGTAGATAAGATCTTGCGAAAGGTTGCGCCCGATTGTGAAGTTATCACCGTTCATGGGGTGACACAGGGAGCGGCTTGCACCGTTCTGCTCGCATCGGAGTTCATCAATTCAGACGATCCCCTGATGATTGCCAATAGCGACCAATGGGTGGATGTAGATATCAACGATTACTTAGCCGAGTTTGATCGCAAGCCGATCGATGGTCTGATTATGACCATGACCGCAGATCACCCGAAGTGGTCGTATGTCAAACTGGATTCTGCCAATCGAATAACGGAAGTTGTAGAGAAGCAGGTGGTATCCAATGAGGCAACGGTCGGAATCTACAACTATCGCCGTGGTAAAGATTTCGTTCGAGCTGCCGAATCGATGATCGAACGAGATCTGCGTGTGAACAACGAATTCTATGTGGCACCAGCTTACAATCAGTTGATCGAAGAAGGGCAGTCGCTAGGTTATTTCAATATCGGTAGTGAAGGAAATGGAATGTACGGGATCGGAATTCCCGAAGATCTTGAAGCGTTCCTCAAAAATCCAATCTGCGACAAGGCACTGAAGCCTTTCCGTTCTGGTGAGCAAAAGCAAGTCGCTTAGGTTAAGAGTATGTCGGACTTGATCGAGTCTTGGGCTTCCTTATTAACAACTTGAGTAGTGAGATTTCGATGCCGTTAATTGCAACCGTCGGCGAATGGTTTCTACTGCTGATCCCCATCATCGTAGTGGCTGTATTCGCCGTCGTTGGCATTCGTCGTAATCGACGTGACATCAAGTCGCAGCGGCGAGAAATAGCTCAGCTGAACGACTTAACTCTGGGTATGCAGCGCGAATTGCAATCGCAAGCCAGATTGAATCAAGAGCTCCAAGAGAGTGTAAAGAAGAATGAAGCAAACTTGCGGGGATACGTCGACTTCGTAAACGGACGTGTCGAGCATTTAAATTTCGAGATCGGCAAGATGGCTTGTTTGCCCTTGAATAATCCACGACGCAATCAGTTGGTCGAGGAGGTCATCGTGCGGATGCTCCCCATCCAAGCGGAATTGGACCGAGTTCTGTTTCCAGGCCATGAGCCCTTGGGTGACCTTGATTGGATGCATAAGCTCAAGAACAAGAAGTTTCCCTACTCTTTAACCGATGAAGAAGGATTAATTCTCTACAAACTCGTCACCGATCTAGGGCTCAAGAATGGGTATGAGATTGCAACAGCTTTCGGTTACAGCAGTTTCTACCTGGGAATGGCATTTCAAAAGAACGGCGGCAAGCTCGTCAGTATGGATGCCTACGTTGAAGAAACGGAAGAGGATTTCATCTACGACGAAGCGACCGCTAAGAAACGAGCTGAAATGTATGGCAGCATGCGGCAGAACGGCGAATTGGACAAGTTGCCCGAAGGATTGAAGTTTGCATTATTCGGTTCCAAGCACTTGGGGATTCAGGATACAGTTCGTTATGAGATCGGATTTAGTCCTGTCAGTGTTCCCGCCTTGCTGAAAGATGAGAAGTTGGATTTTGCCTTTATCGATGGAGGGCATTTTGGGGAACAACCTTGTTTGGATGTGGACGCAGTTGTGCCATATATGAATCTAGAAAAGTGCATCATGATGTTTCATGACACCCAATGTGAAGCGGTGGCGAAAGGAGTTTTTCATGCTGCCAAGCGAATTGGTGGCGACATTCATTCGATTAACACTCGAAATCGGCTGGTCGTGGTCAGTCGGAATATCGATTTGCGAATTATACAAGAGTGCCGTGAGATCATCGCCCGGCAGTATTGTTAGTTTCTCAACTCAATAACTTCAAGTTCGCCTACTCCGTGAACAAGATCGCGAATAACGACATGACAAAAGACCTAATGCTTTCCGTAGTGGTACCCTCCCATTCTCGCGTTGATCTCTACCTGAAAACGATCCAATCTCTACAGGTTCAGACGCTTTCGAATTTTGAGTTGATCGTAACAGACGACTCGAAAAAGAGCGAAGACAGTCAAGCGATTAAAACGCGTCTCGAACAATACCAGAAAGAAACGGGACGCCCCGCGAAGTACCTTTTCACAGAACCTGGGTTGGGACAAGCTCGCAATACCAATCAAGGTTTAAGGGCTGCCACTGGCGATTTGATTCGCATCTTGCATAGCGATGATATCTTGCATCCTGATTGTTTGGCATGGGAAGTTCGGAGTTTTCAGGACTACGCACCGTTGTCACTTTTGTTTCAAGACTGTATCCCATTTCAACGGGATGAGGAGATTGCTTGGAACACTCAGCCACTCATTCGATTCGTCGAGCCTTATCAATATTTTGAAGAATTCTTGTCTGTCTCCACTGCTCTTCCGTCGGGAACCGTTTTTCGGCGCGAAGGATTGGAAGCCGTCGGCGGGATGCGAGACGATTGGAGTTTCTTGTGTGACTGGGAGCTCTTTGCCAAGTTGTTGCTGTGGTGTGGGAAGAGGAGCGAGCACGTTGCCTATGCAACCGCCGGTTTGTTTGGCTGGCGATTGCATAAAGAGTCGACCACTTCGATGAAGTGGAAAAATCACTATCTGGAACATCAAACGCTCATGCAAGAATGGAAGGAAAGCCTTCCCGGAGAGCACTCTCGATTGTTTGAGGATTCGGATATCCGCCAATCCTTTTTCGAGCGGGGCGAATTTTATTGCCGTCAACGATTGTTCCAAGATTGCGAGCAGTTAGATTTTGGTGCCTATTGCCAGTCGATACCATGGCTATTGCAGAATCGTTGTTATCGACCCAAGGGTAGAAGGTTGAAAAAGAAGACGCTTTCCCATCTATGGCGACGAGTTCGCGGAAAAGGCAAGGCTCAGTTTCGCATCGATCCGATAGTGCAACGAGAAACTGGAAAGGCAAATCAGTGGATACCCGATTTGACCTTATCTCCCTTTTACGGTGACGACGGTGAGACTCCCAATCAGACTATTTATGTGAAGGCCTTTGACAATCGGCTCAACACTTGGCCGATTCGTGATCGCATTGCTAATGCCAAACGCTTGCGAATTAACCATATCTGTAAGAACAGGTTCTTTGGTCGCAGCCTATTGGAATGTTTGAAATATGTTCAGCCTGGAACAGAAGTAGAATTCTTCTTTCATGACAACGAGCAAATGACTTGGTTCGGGCTAAAGGCCTTGTTGAGCCAATATGCATCGGGGCGATTTGAGTTTGTTGAGCAGAATCGAAGTCCACAAGAAGGGACGAAGCTGGGACGATCGCTCTGGAGCATTCGCTACCGGTGCGTGGCTCCTGCAGCGCCGTGGTATATCGAGCCGATCACAGGGATCTCGATTGGTGTTCTTACTCTGGGAGAAAGAATCAAAGAGCTGACGGCTTTGGTTGAGACAACGGAGAAGTACTGCCCCTACCCTTTCGAGATCATCATGATTTCGCCGAAGGAAGTGGTGCTGCCTGATATCAAAACGCCGTTAAAGCAAATCACATTTAACGATCCCTACGAATATGGTTGGATCACCCGCAAAAAGAATCTCATCTGTGGTGAGGCAAAGTATAGCGACATCATTGTATGCCATGATCGGTACGAGTTTTCGCCGACGTTTTTTGAGGCGTTCAAGCAGTGGGGACATGGCTATGGAATCGCGTCACCCAAGACGACTTTGAAAGATGGGAAACGCGCTCTGGATTGGGCCGTTGTGCGAGGCCTGAACTACACCTGGAGTGAAGGAGGGTTGTTGAATTATCGCGACTATTCGCGTTATTCTTACGTCCCAGGTGGTGTGACGATGTTGCGAAAATCGTTCTGGGAAAAATTCCCTTGGGCTGAGGATCTGTTCTGGAATGAGCATGAAGATGTGGAGCTTTGTCGGCGTATCCAACGCGCGAACGAATTCATCTATCTGTTCCCTGGCACCATTGTCACCTACCACGATCGCTGGATCGATCAGAATCCGTTGCTTCCATTTAACGAGGGACATGACTTCTAATCGACCGCAGTGAATTCTTGTTGGAGTTACCTCTGCCCAACAAAACTGAAAACCAATTACTCATGTTCACTCAGTGATCGCGCTTCCCAATGATTGATTCGAAGCAGATATCCGTCGTTATGCAAGGGCCGATAACCGGTGCATCGCGCGATCAGATTGCCAACAATGTTCTCTCGGTGCGCAAGGTCCTTCCTGATTCACAATTGATTGTTGTTACTTGGAAGGGAGCTGAGGTTTCGGCGGTCCATCATGTAGCCGATCAGATCATTGAATTGGATGATCCAGGTACGACGACCCTTGGTTGGGACCAAAAATGCAATGTGGATCGACAACTTAAATCCGTGCATACGGGTCTCGCTGCGGCAACCAGCGAATTTGCAGTGCGAATGCGGTTGGATACGGCCTTAGAAAACGATCTTTTCGTCAGGGCCTACGAGAAGATGCTGGCCGATGAGAGCCTAGCAACATCGTCTTTGTTCCAGCAGCGTGTGATGGCAACGTCGATATACTTTCGCGATGCAGCTAAGAGCAATTATCTTTTTCATCCGAGCGATATTTTTCATTTTGGTTTGCGCAAAGATCTGTTGGCTTTGTGGCGTGCTCCATTGGTGCAGGAAAAGAAATCTGCCGCCCATCAACTTGCCCTGGTGCCGGAGCAATATATTTGGATCCACTATTTGATTTCGAACGATATTCCAGCGGCTCATTTGGATGCACAACGCTTTCGTTGGCGCAGCATGGCAATGTCCGAATGGAGTTTGGCAACCAATTGGTGGGTCATTGATGCCAAGTCTAATGGAATAGTCTTGCCAGATCGATTTCTGACCAGCAATCTGCCAGAGAAGACGCACTTCGAAACAGAATGGCGCGAGTTTGTCAAGCGATCGGGCACACGCCCCAGTCTGCGCGCATGTCGTTGGAATGTGTTGCGCAAGTTCACGCGAAAGGTGAAGTGGCCATGAGTATCGAGTTACCTGCTCCCTTGGCGTCGATCGCGCAAGAAAGTGGACCACAGGTTTGGTTGGGAACTAGTCCACTTCCATCAGCTAAATCGTTGGACCTTTGGCTCTATCCAAATTTGCGAGCGCCTGCGGATCAGCATGGCATGTATCGTACGGTTTGGGTTTACGAGATCAATTTGGGGCAAGTCGATACGCGCCAAGTTGATCTAGTTGTCGACGAAGCGTGTCGGTTGGTAGGTCAACGAGGACGAATGGTTTTTCGTTTTCGAGAATCGAAGCAGTTTTCAATATTTCAACTCAAACACTTTTTGGGACGACGGTATGGAATACAAGCTCGCGTGCAGAATGAGTTCCGAGTTGGCAAAGAGTGGTGTGTTGTCGTTGAGGTTGAACGTACGGATCTGAAGCGGTACCAGCATCGCGGCTGGACTTTTGGAATCTTGACGCAAGGTGTACGTGTTGAGAATCTGCAAGCGTTCTTCGAGTCGATTCGATCGCAACCGGAAGGTGAAGATGCTGAGATTTTGGTTTGTGGACCTAAGCTACCGCAATTCGAACGATATCGATTGAACTACGTCGAGGTCGATGTTCGCGAGGATTTGGCGGAGATCTGCAGAAAGAAAAACGCCATTGCCCGTGCGGCGACTCAACCGAATCTATGTTTGGTTCACGATCGATATCGATTGGAACCGGGCTTCTTCGCAGGTTTTGATAAGTATGGATACGATTTTGATTATCTCACCGTGACGCAGCGCTATGAAAATGGGGAGCATTTCCCCGACTATTGCGCGTTATCGCAACATGAGTTGACTTGGAACACTTCTTTGGATTGTCTCGATATTAACTATCTATTGCCCCGTCAATATATCAACGGTGGAGTGACGATACTTAAGACGGCCACCTTTCGAGACTTGCCTCTGAACGAATTGATTTTTTGGAACCAGGCGGAAGATGTCGAGCTAGGAAAAGCTTATCGCGATGTTTCGCTACCGCCGAGATGCAATTCTTTTTCGTCGATGGTTACGATGGGGATCGATGCGGCATACACGCGAAAGATCCTCCCTTATTATGCTCAGCCAACTCTCGGTCGCTTTTGGTGCGGTAACAGTTGGTTGCATCGAACAGCGACCAAGTGGTACCGACGTTGGAAGTTCAAAAAGAAATAAACTTCGGCTTGGCTTATGCGTGGCAACCGCTATCGCAGACATTTCGTGTTGCCGGAGCAGAATGCCCACCATACGAAGGGGGGCGGATAAGGTTCATAGGAAGGGCTTTGAATACGAAAAAATCCGTATTTTTGGTCCTCTACGAGGCGGTTCGCCCCAATAATCGGCTGAAAAAATCGAATACCCCTTTTAGAACTACGGGGATGAGCGGACAATTGCGGTTTTGCTAGGCGTAGGAAAAGACGCCCGATCCGGCCTCCGAGGGGAAACCCTTTTGAGCATCGCGGAATTGAGAGTAGCAGTCAAAGTTATCCATTCGGACCCAAAAGCGGAATGAGTCATGGGAAGAGCATTTGAAGTACGCAAGAACTCGATGGCCAAGACGGCCGGACAGAAGTCGAAACTCTACTCCAAGTTTGGTAAGCAAATTTATGTTGCTGCCAAGAACGGCATCCCAGATCCTGTTGCCAATCCGGCATTGAAGAGCATCATCGATCGCGCCAAACGTGAGCAGGTTCCGAGCCATGTGATCGAGAAAGCCATCGATAAGGCAACGGGGGCGGGTGGTGAGAGTTTTTCGACGTCGCGTTACGAGGGAATCGCACCAGGTGGCTGTTATGTTATCGTGGATTGTTTGACCGATAACAACAATCGAACGATCACCGACGTTCGCAACTGTTTCACCAAAACAGGAGCAAAGATGGGACAACCGAACTCGGTAATGCATTTCTTTGACCACCTCGCTGTGTTGTCCTTCAAAGGCGATAGCGGTGACGTGGTATTGGAAGCGTTGATGAATGCCGACGTTGATGTCTCGGATGTGGAGTCGGAAAATGGTCAAATCACTGTCTTTGCTCCTGCAACCGAATTCTTCAAAGCCAAGCAAGCTCTCCAAGAAGCGTTCCCCAAAATCGAATTAGAAGTGGAAGAAATAACTTTCATTCCACAGACGCGGAAAGATATCGCCGCAGACGACGTTCCTATGTTCGAAAAGTTCATGAACATGTTGAACGACTGCGATGATGTGCAAGACATTTATCACAATGCGCAATTGCCCAGCTAATGACTCTCGATTCGACTTTGTCTTGTAAGAGAAGATAAAGTCTTGGGGCATGACCCGAGGTGGAGCGCATTCGCAAATAGAACGAGGGATAGCGTGTATTATCTTTGGGTTTTGCTCTTGGCTTTGGCTAACAGCGGCAGTTGGTTAGCCAACATTGTTTCGTTGCCAGGGAATTGGTTGATCGTTCTGTTTACCGCGATCTACGCGTATTTTTTGCCTGAAGGAGATGGGCAAGGAATCGGTTGGCTCACCGTTGGTTTTCTTATTGCGTTAGCATTGATCGGCGAGGTCATCGAATTCGCGGCTGGGGCTGCTGTTGCCGGCCAGCGTGGTGGAAGCCGGCGTGGGATGGCACTGGCCGTTGTTGGGACCGTCGGTGGCAGCATTCTGGGGGCCATTGTTTCATTTCCCGTCCCCATTGTTGGTCCAGTTATCGGTGCCCTGGTTGGTGGCGCTTTAGGTGCCTATGGCGGCGCTGTGGCAGGCGAAATGTGGAAAGGAAAAACCTTTGACGAAGGTGCCTACGTAGGTGAAGGTGCCGCAATCGGCAAATTGCTGGGAACGGCAGGAAAACTCTGTGTTGGAGCCATGATGGTAGTCGTTGCGACCATCGATTCTTTGCTGTAAATCCCCGCGTTCGAATCACTAGATGTGGTTTTAGAAAATTGCACCTGACGCTTGACCATGTTATGCTCGAAATCAATTCCAAGAATTGAAGGTCACTCTGTGTCCCGATGCTCAGCTATCATCATGACTTGGCGGCAGAAAAAACGGTTGACGGAGCAGGGTATTCAGTCTTTTCGGAATTCCACAGCAACACTTTAGGATCAGTCGCTGCAGTCAGGCTCGTTCCGAAATCGTCTCGGATCAAACATTCATTCAAAAGCACTTCCTATAGGCGATGGTGTGCATCCTTGGATGGTCTGATCTCAAAGATCGAGTCTCAAGTCGAATCACTCGTTTATAGGTTAAAGGGTTTAGCAATGGGGATCGTACGGAACATTGCGGCGTTTATCGTTGGTTTGGTGTTAGGTAGTATCGTGAACATGACGATCATCACGGCCGTGTCGCCCATGTTTCCAATGCCGGAAGGCACAAATCCAAACGACATCGATAGTATCAAAGCGAACATACATAAGTTCAGCGTTGGAAGTTTGATGGTTCCCTTTTTCGCTCATGCACTCGGAACCTTGTTTGGCGCTTTCTTGACGGCAGCGATAGCCAAGAGCCATAAACTTCCCCTAGCTTTAGGAATTGGGTTTTTCTTTTTGCTGGGTGGTATCGCAATGATCGTCATGGTAGGCGGCCCCATTTGGTTTATGGTGCTCGATCTAGGTGTTGCCTATTTTCCGATGGCCTGGCTCGGTTTTGCAGCCGTGAATTTGCTGTTGAATAAGCCTCAAAAGTAAACGCTCAATGCTCAAAACGAGTGTCATCTCCGAGGATACGAAAGCTAGTTGACATATGACGCGACAAGCGGATCGATTTTGAATTTGCTCCCAAATCGGAGAATCAAGCATGCGAAGTGCAATTGTTGTCTGTTGGCTTGGCGTACTTGGTCTCATTCCCAATTTTCTTTATGCGCAGTCTCAAAAAAGTGCGGAAGAGCCACTCCTTGCAAAAACTGCGCCAGGCGTTTTTGTCGATCGAACGATTTGGGTACCCAACGAAAATCTTGCTCCACTGAGTAGTAAGCTGGGTGGCCAAATTGCAAGACTCACGAATAGCTTTTTGCGAATCCATGGTCGAGCCATTCAAGTGAATGTGATCGGGGCACAAGATGAGAAGAACGCTATAGCGATCGAAAAATCATTAGAGAAAATCAAACGCAAGCCGTTTGTTCAAAGGCAGAACAATTTGGTCATCGAATATGTCGGAAAGGACCTCGATGAGGCGATTGCGATAAAAGCTTCTTATGAGCTCGGGGTCATCACGAAACCATCCCAAATTTCTTACAAGGTTAAGGCTGAACTTGCCTTGATCGACAAAGCGGATTACATGTCATGCAATCCGCTCTTTTTGGCTTTCCTGCAATCGGAAAGCAAATTGGGCGGAGCGGAGAAAGAGATTGCGGATAATGCGAAGCGGTTCGAATTCGGGAGAAATTTGCGATTGCGCAGTCAGGACGATCACCCTATCTCACGTGTGCAATGGAAAGTTGAGCCGAAGCAAACGACGGTAAATGGAGCGACAACCATTTATCAGTTTTCGAATCCACAAAATCGCAACGGTGTGCCATTCACACAAGTTGAACTAAGTCTTGAAGTTGACGATACCGGTCTTACGCCCTCAACAAATCAAATAGGCATGGAAACGTTAAGAGGGACAGCGTTTTGGCCGGCAGATGATACAGAGATGATCAAGCTCGCCCTGAAAATCACGGAGGGTGCTCAGACGAATGACGAAAAAGTCGCCGCAATTCTGAAATGGTTAGCTCCTGGGAAGAACATCAAGTACAGCGGACAAACCGGTTCGCGTTATGGTACCAAGCAGGTTCTAACTCAGAAGTTTGGGCATTGCTGGGATTTTTCTGACGTATTTGTAACCTTGGCGCGCGCTGCTGGAATCCCAAGTCGGCAAATAGCTGGATGGCTTTATGGGGCCAGCGGGCACGTTTGGTGCGAATACTATCGTGAGGGAAAAGGATGGCAGCAAGTAGATCCAACCGGCGGTAATGTGTTACCATGCGGATTGTATCACCTCGCTTACTTTACGAGCGAGGATGGTAATATGCCTATCGTTTACCTTTCAATGCCATCGATTGCCATCGTCGACACGAAACCATAGTGGCAGTAGTAATCGGACAAACGGACAATGGCATCGGAACTTCACCTCTTACTCTCTATCAGTAGGTGTGCATCATGAAATTAATCATGGTAACTTTGTTCGGACTTGGGATATTGGGGATTGTTCCGCTGCTGGCGAAGGAAAACGAGCCGAGCTTAGATAGTCGCGTACCAAAAATCAAACTCCCCGTGGCTGACATTGAATTGAGTTATATGGAAGCAAGTCCACGGATGATGCTGGAGATAGTTGCAGGTACGACGACGGTTGAAGGTGTTCGTTTTTTTGTTGGGGACGGCAAGGTCGCGGTTCCTCTAGAAGCCGATGAACTTAACGGCATTCGCTTTCAAAAATCACAGTTGCTAAAACATGGGCACAAGTTTGCCAAGTACTCAACGGTCGACTTGGAAGAGGGCTATCTGACCGTCGACAAGTTGAAACCAGGTGATGTGTATGTTGTGTTTCCGGCAGTGAATTTTGTTATTAAGCAGCGATAGGAAGTTTGTGTTGCCTATAAACCCTAAGCGGCGTGGTGCATCGCTGGTCGAGATGTTTGTTGTGTTGGGCATCATCGCCATAATGATTGGGCTATTATTGCCAGCCGTTCAGGCAGCGAGATCTCGGGCTCGTGATGCGGTTTGCATGAACAACGTTTATCAAACCAATTTGGCACTGGTTCAGTACTTGGAAGTCACGAAACGGATTCCAGCACCTGCTGAGCCTGGAAAGATGGGGGGCTGGATGATTGCAATTCTCCCTTTCTTGGAGCGTAGCGATCTTGATGATGTACTTGTACCTGGAACTCCGTTGACTCAAGTGCCCGCGTTGGGACTCAAATCTCCACCTATCTATCGTTGCTTGATCCGCGAAGCGTACGAACAACTTCCCCCCAACACGATTCAATCTGCACACTTCGCGATGATTCCGCATCGCGATCGGAAGGGTTTTTCCGTTGTTGATGTGCCACTGAAGTTCAATGCTCCCTGGTTGAGCAGTCCTGAGCTTTCTTTCGCCCAACTACCTAAAGATGGCGGACCGCATCAAGGGAGCTATTTCATTGGTCATGGAATGAGTCAGGGTGTGGACCTTTGGAATGTCACACCCTGAGGCAGAATAGATGGCGTTGGGTAGTCAACCTGTCTGGTTCGATTGAGAATCATCTTCCTGAAATTGGTGTGGATATCACCTTTGAAATCGTCGCCTAGCCCGCTGCTGGAATGTCGCAGAGGCTAAGCGACAGATTCTCGTTTACTTACCTCGGAGTAGGGCTTGCGATCCGCTGAATGAACTGAGTCAAGCTCTTGACTGAATCATTGCGAAGCAAGCTGGTTCGATAGACGCGTCCTGCCATCCAAATCACACCGGCTGTGGCGACTCCAAGCAGGATAGCGCCTAATACGGGTTGCCAAAGCGGGATGGTTGTACCGGTTCCCATTCGCAAGATGTTCATCATGGGGGCACTTGGCGGGAACAACGAGAGCGTTACTGATACGGGGCCAAGTGGATCGCGGACGGCAACAAACCAAACCATCATCGGGAGCATCATGACGAGCCACACCGGCAGCAACAAGCTTTGCGCTTCCTTGAGTTCACGGACGCTGGCGCCAATTGCCATGAAGATCGAGCTAAAGAACAAGACTCCCAAGATTTGGAAAACGATAAACCAAGGGACCAAGTTCAAGGGAACAAGGTGCGTCATTTCTTGGCGCACCAACATGAAGTAAGCTCCTACACCATAAAGCGTGAAGACTAACAAAGATGCTCCGACATTGCCGAGGAGTTTACCCGTCATTAGTTGAGATGGCGTTACGCTTCCTAGCAAGACTTCCGCAATGCGTTGCGACTTTTCTTCCATGGCACTTTCGAGCATCGGTTGTGCGGCCAAGAAGATAACCAGGAACATCAACATCATCATTCCAAAGGGGGCAAAGAAGGTGGACATATCAAACTTCTTTTCTTTGGCTGTGATACCGCCACCATCTGCTGCGCTAGCCGTGGAGCGTTCGTAGGGCATCGTTGGGGCTAAACGAACAGGTGCCGTAGCGAGTTGAACCAATTTCGGATCCAGGCCAAGAGTTTTCGCTTTTTCTTGCCGAACAATCGGATCAATAACGGCTTCGAGCCACATGCGGGCAGCGGAAATAGCAGAGTCTTGACTTACGAACTTGGTTGTCGATTGACTTTCAGTGGAAAAGAGATCGGCGGGGATCTCTACGAATGCATACAGTTTTCCATTGCGGATATTGTCGCTCCATTCAAGGCGTTTTTCATCATTGAGTGTCGACGCATCCACAATTTCGAGTTCAAAAATGTCTTCAGCATTGGTTGGGTCACGACTTTCAGCTTCGGAAGCCTTCTTGTTTTGTGCGAGGGCTTCATTTCGAGCCCCGGCAGCGATTTTGAGTGTTTCACCCAGCTTGCCGGTGCCATCCACGATCGTGATGGAACGTTTTTGGCCGCCGGTCATCTTGGATAATGTTGGAATGAGGATCAACCCACCAAACATCAGTATGGGCATCATGAAGAGGGTGACCAAAAACGTTTTGGTGGCCACCATTGCCATGTATTCACGTCGTGCGATGACAAAGATTTTATTCATAAGTAGAACTTTGGGTTTGTATTTGCTGGATTTACTTCAGGTTGTGTTGCACTATTCTTCGACGGCTGCTGTTGGACGAGCGATGCGAATGAATATGTCGTGCAAGGTAGGTTTAGCTGTTTCGAAGTGTTCAACATCTCCTTGCTCGACCAAGCGTTTCAACACGGTATAACGGCCTTCCGCAGACTTGAGGCGAATATCGTGGTACTCTCCGTTCGCGGTGATGCTGTCGATAAGTTGAGACAATGTAGAATGTTGTAGATCTGGTGCTATCGCTTGAGCCATCTTGACTCTCAGAATGGGCTCGCCATATTCGGTTTGAATTTCTTGAAGTGTACCGTCGAGTACTTTGTTTCCTTTGTAGATCATGAAGATCCGATCACACATTTGTTCGGCGACGTCCATGTCGTGCGTGCTGAGAAGCACGGTAGTACCTCGTTTTTTGAGCTCAATCACGGCATCGCGCAGCACTTCCATGTTGACCGGATCGAGACCGCTGAAAGGCTCATCGAGGATGACCAATTTGGGATTGGCGACAACGGCGGCTATAAACTGAATCTTCTGAGCCATCCCTTTGGAAAGCTGTTCGATACGCTTGTGAGACCACTCCGTGGCTTGCAACTTTTCCAACCAATGGTTGATATCGGGATCGGGACGATTGTGTCCCTTAAGCCGTGCAAAGTACTTCAATACATCGCGAACCTTCATGCGGTGGTATAGGCCGCGCTCTTCAGGCAGATAGCCGACCCGATCATCGGCTGCCTCGCCATGAGCATTACCTAGTACAGTGACTGATCCCGAATCGGGGCGATAGATCCGGAGAATCATTCGCAAGATGGTCGTTTTTCCAGAACCGTTGGGGCCGATGATCCCGTGAATGGAACCGTCATGAATCGCCAAATCTACCCCGTTAACAGCGGTCTGCGAACCGAATCGCTTCGTGACACCTCGCAGGGAGACTGCGAGATTCGAATGGGAAGTTGAGCTCATAATTGCTTTTCAAAAATTGGAAATTCAACGCCAGAAATTTCGTGGAGCGGGAATCTGGCAAAAAACGCGGAAAAAGGAGCCTAAAAATACCTTTTTTAGCGTTAACTATCGGATGATACGGTTTCTGGCGGCAATGGTTACAGATGTAGGCGCAAAAATCTGCGACCAAGGGCAAATTAATTGTCCAACTTCATCTGAGGCCCCGCGAACAGGGTGTTTCACTGTTGTTGAGAATATGCAACTGGATGCGGTCTCAGCCAGACGCAACGCGCGCGGTCCGCAGCCGTAACCGTGGAAGTGAAGTTCCACGGCCCGGTTGTTAAAGAAATTACCGTTTGAAGATACCAGCTTACGTCAAGAGTTTTGTGAGAATGTGTGCTTTTTCGACACCGGTGAGTCGAACATCAAGTCCCTGAAATCGCACCGATAGCTTTTCGTGATCCAAACCTAATTGATGCAAGATCGTCGCATGGATGTCACGGACATGTACGGGATCCTTTACCGCCCCAAAGCCGAATTCATCTGTTTCGCCATACACCTCGCCACGTTTGAATCCGCCACCAGCAAACCACATGGTGAAAGCATCGATATGGTGATTGCGGCCAGTCGCCTCGCGAACCTCGCCCATGGGGGTGCGGCCGAATTCACCACCCCAAATTACCAAAGTATCTTCCAGCATGCCCAGACGATCCAAGTCCTTGACCAAAGCGGCGGTTGCTTGATCGATCTCTTTGCAAATTTCAGGCAAGTGCTTTTCAAGGTTCTCGGTTGTGCCGCCGTGGTGATCCCAATTGGTGTGATAAAGTTGCACAAAGCGAACACCGCGCTGCACCAACCTACGAGCCAACAAACAGTTACGAGCATAGCTGGATTCTTTGGGATCTTTGATGCCGTAAAGTTCCAGTGTTTCTGCTGTTTCTGAAGCGGTATCCATCAATTCGGGCGCACTGCTTTGCATCCGATATGCCATCTCGTAAGCGCTGATCCGAGTCGCAATTTCTTGATCGCCCGAGTCAACAAGCTTCTTGAGATTCAATTGCTTCAATGTGTCGATCAACTGACGTTGTTGAGCATCGGACACATTTGCCGGATTCGACAAGTTAAGGATCGGATCGCCTTGATTCCGCAGCGGCACACCCTGATACGTTGTCGGGAGCATTCCGCTGGTCCAGTGCATGGCACCACCGCGTGGGCCACGTGGACCACTTTGCAATACCACAAAGCCAGGTAGGTTGTCGCATTCGCTCCCTATTCCGTAGGTAACCCAGGCGCCTAAGCTTGGTCTTCCAAACAGTCCGCTCCCCGTGTTCATAAAGAGTTTTGCAGGGGCGTGGTTGAAAAGGTCCGTTTTGCATGTTTTGACGATCGAAATATCATCCACAATGCCGCCAACATGCGGAAGATAATCGCTAACCCAAGTACCATTTTCGCCGTATTGTTTGAACTTCGGATGGAAGCCCAGCAAATCGGTACGATGGCTGCTCGACATAAAGGCAAAGCGTTTACCGGCGATAAAGCTTTCTGGAATCGGCTTACCGCTGAGTTCGTTGAGTTTCGGCTTGTAGTCAAACGTTTCAAGCTGCGAAGGTCCCCCTGCCATAAAAAGAAAAATCACATTCTTGGCCTTAGCAGGAAAGTGACCTTTTTTCGGCTGAAGCGGATTGGATTGGGAGTCAGGTTCGCCAGCGCCAAGCTTTTTGTCTGCCATCAAGGAAGCTAAAGCAATCGAGCCAATTCCCATAGAACATTGGCTGAAGAGATGGCGTCGCGTGATGTTGCGTAGGTTGTTTTCTTCAGAGTGTTGGTTCATGGCATTATTCTCGATTCAATGTTTCATCTAGATTCAACAAAGCACGAGCCGCATTGAGCGAGTCGAGCGAACCAATCAGTTGCAATTCTTCTGCCGTTGGCTTGCGCGATGTGCAACGAATAAAACAATTCTCCAAACCTTCTTCTTTGATTCGCTTTTCCATCGCTTGGGCAAATTCGAAAAAGGCGGGGTCGTTGAGTAAGGTCAAAGCTTGAAGTGGTGTGTTACTGCGAATACGTCGAGTGCAAGTACTTAAGCCGTCGGGCGCATCAAAAACGTTGAGGGCTGGTGGCGGCGTCACGCGATAAAGAAACGTGTAAATCGCTCGGCGATAACGGTCCTCACCCTGGCTGGCGACCCATTTACGCTGCGACTGGCCGACGGTCATGATGCCATCTGGGATCGGTGGTCGTACAGGTGCGCCATACATTTTCGGCGATAACAACCCGCTGGCGCTTAACGCCACATCGCGAACAATTTCTGCTTCCAGACGAAGACGGTTTTGTTTGGCCAAATAGACGTTGAGTGGATCGATAGCAGCAACGTCATTGCGATGGTTCGAACTTTGCATATACGTATGCGATGTCATAATTGTGCGAAGTAGCTCTTTGAAGTTCCAGCCATTTTCGCGAAACTCGACGGCCAGCCAGTCGAGCAATTCGGGGTGGCTAGGTACAGTCCCTTGCAAGCCAAAATCGTTTTCCGTTTCGACGATGCCCTTACCAAAGAGCTGTTGCCACGTTCGATTCACGATGACTCGTGAGGTGAGTGGATTCTCTGGACTGACGAGCCATTTGGCGAGATCGAGCCGATTCGGAGATGGATTGTCCGTAACCAAAGGGTGCAAGATGGCGGGGGTACCGGGTTGGACCTTTTCATCGGGGCGAGTGAAGTCTCCTTTGATGAGCAGAAAGGTGTCTCGCGGCGTCTTGCGTTCGGAGAGAATTAAAGTTGAAACACCCTGATTCAGTTCATTCTCGATTTCTTCGAGTCGCTTTTGTTTCGCGCTAACATCGTCACTTAGGGAAATGCCTGCGGAGCTCAATAGTTGAAGACGTTCGGAGAGTTTCCGTTTATCTTCTTTTACTTTAAGCAACTTGGATGTTGCCTCAGGAAGAGCTTTTCGTTGTTCTTCGGTAAGTTCCGTTTCCCATTTTACATAGGCCGCTTCATTGGCTTTGATGACGTCCGCGAGTTGTCTCTCAATTTCGGTGCGTTCAATATTGAGTTCGTCGACGTTTACATGTTCCGGATAGACCTTGATCGATGGTTCTTCTTGATTGTTGAGGAACGCAAAAATTTGATAGTACTCTTTTTGTGTGATTGGATCGAACTTATGTGAATGACATTGGGCGCAGCCAATCGATAAACCCAGCCACACATTGCCAGTGGTAGCAACTCGATCGAAGATGCTATCCATGCGAAATTGCTCTGGATCCACTCCACCTTCTTGATTGATTTGCGTATTGCGATGAAAGCCTGTGGCAATCTTCTGTTGGAGTGTCGCGTTCGGTAGCAAGTCACCAGCAAGCTGCTCGACGGTGAATTGATCAAACGGTTTGTTCTCGTTGAGCGAAGCAATCACCCAATCTCGATATTTCCAGATTTCTCGTTCGCCGTCGATCGAATAGCCATGGCTATCGGCATAGCGAGCTTGATCTAGCCACCAGCGTCCCCAGCGTTCTCCGAAATGGGGACTGGATAAGAGGCGATTGATGAGTTCCTGATAAGCACTCGGTAAATCTTTGGCTGCTGCGGCCTCGAACTCCCGTATCTCTTGCGGAGTTGGGGGGAGACCAATAAGGTCGAGAGTTGAACGTCGAATCAACGTAGCAGGGTTTGCAACTGGTGATGGCGTGAGTTTATGTTCGGACAATTTGGCTTGTACGAAGCGATCGATCGGATTGGAAATACCTTCAACCGATGGTGGATCTTTCTTGATAGGCTTTTCGAAGGCCCAATGCTTTTCATAGTTTGCACCCTCGTTGATCCAAAGTTTCAATAAATCCTTTTGAGCATCCGTGAGTTGTTTGCCCGATTCGGGAGGTGGCATAACTTCTTCGGCATTCGTCGATTGAATACGCTTTACCAGAAGGCTTTCGTCCGCCTTACCTACCACGATCGCATTTCCTTCATCGATGGCACCTGCTCGCGTATCGAGTCGCAAATCGGCTTCACGTTTCTTATCATCAAAACCGTGGCAAGAAAAGCAATTCTCAGACAAGATGGGGCGAATGTCGCGATCGTAACTAAGTTCGCCTTCTGCAGCTTGTAATACAGGCTTACTCGCTAAAGTGAATAGAGGCGAAATCAGCAGCAGAGCTGTCCACGATATCTTGGATGTCATGATGAAGCCCATTCAAAGTGTCGTGGCTCTACAGGTAGGATATGCAGAGCCTTTCTATGGAGAAGATTATTTAGTCGTTTTGATCTGATGCCAGATTGCAAACACAACGAGTTACATCATACAGTATTTTTATCGCCATTAAGAGTCGAGTTCATTCCGCAACGGCCAATTTATCTCTCCTTTTCTCACAGAAATTTGGATCTCTTCATCAGGAAATTCGTATGTGGCATCCTTTTTGCGGTCAGCGTTTCTGGAGTCAAGCGATTGGTGCCGGCATCCTTTCAGCGGCGTTGGCAACGGTTGGGTGCGGAGATTTAGATCAAGCTCTGATTGAGAAAAAAACAGAACCTAGGGCTGCCCCTGCTGCTGCATTACCGCCGGGCGTTGCAGCGGAAGGTGATTTGATTGCCGAACTCGAAGAACGCCGCCGCCAGGAGGTTGAACGGAAGTTTAATTTTGCTCCAACAGTGATTGGAATCTCTGCATTTTCAGTGTTTGATGCCGATCTAAAATTGGAGCAGATCGAAGCTTTGAAAGCTTCGCGTGACCTACGGCCAGGAACACTAGAGCCGTTCATGGATTGGGGCGCCGACAAAGCGGCCGAACAAACGTTAAGCGTAGAGATGGAAAAGGCAATAACTCGACCATGGAAGGGTGCCAATTCGCCACTGGTCGATCAATGGCTATCAACGATTGAGGCTGACCTGCGCAGGGTTACAACGGAACCGCGAAACTCTAGTTGCGTTTACTTTCCATTTATGCGGAACGGACCGCTAATCGATGGTTTCTTTTTGCAGGATGTGGTGGCTCTGAGTGCGTTGAATGAGGGTTTGTTGGCTCAGGGACAAAAGATCGCCGCCCAGGATCCAGACAAAGCCAAGGTTTACTTCCTCGTGGCATTGGAATTAGCGGCGTTGCAAACAGAAGAACCTCTGGCGGTCAAGTATCTCGTCGCTGGCCGCTCATTCGAGAAATGTTGTCGTGGTCTGGGGAATTTTGTCGTCGACAGTTCGCTCTCTCAAGCCACAATTCGAGAACTTCAGGGGAAGGTGAAAAATATAGCTGAATTCGATAAGATGGTTGAAAAGTTAGACCTCGGCGATCGCTACAGAATCAAGGTTGCTGCCAAAGCACTCCAAGATAAAGTGCTTAACGATTCCAGCTACCTGGATGAAATTGGATTTCCAAAAGAACTCCTGGCACTGCAAACTGGGAACGATGAGCTTTGGCCCGATGTCCAAAGCGATATAGATCAACTGCTGAATCGATTGACTACGGCGCTCAAAATTGACGATCCAAGTGCCATCAAAAAGCGAGCCAGCGAGTTTATTGCACAACTCAAAAGCTCACAGCGTTTTTCAGATGAGCACGACGTAAAACCTGAGGTGCGAAAAATTTCATCGCAACTTATTTTGGCCCTCCTCGCAGACATCCATAAACTCCAAGACTCTGAAACACGCTTAAAGGCATCACGCCAAATGCTGCAGACGACTTTGTTGTTGGCTGCCTACCGCGCAGAAAATGGTAGTTTTCCTGATCGGCTAGACAAGTTGTCGTTTGCCGGGGTTAGTTCAGCCATGTACCAAGATCCCTTCGGCAGTGGACCGTTGCAGTACCAACTCGATGGCGAGCGCATAACGCTGTATAGTGTCGGCCCCGATGGAGAAAATGACCAGGCGTCGCCGAATTCCGACGATTTTTGTTTGATTCGTGGATAAAGTGAAGTTTAGACTACGCTCTACTTAATGTGGGTTGATTGCTGTTCTCGAAGGGGGGCATTTCCGTGGGGCGCGTTGGACATTTCGAAATCCATGCAGACGAACCGGATCGCTGTATTCAATTCTATCAAGCCGTTTTTGGTTGGCAGTTTTCGCGCTGGGAAGGCCCAATCGAATATTGGTTGATCACAACTGGACCGGACAATGTTCCTGGCATCAACGGCGGTTTGATGCGAAGGCAAGGGCCATCGCCGAGCATGGGGCAGCCTGTGAACTCGTACGTATGTTCCATCATCGTCGAGAATATTGATCAATCTCTCACTGCCGCTCAAACCCATGGAGCAACCCTAGTGGTTCCAAAGATGGCTATTCCCAATGTCGGTTGGCTCGCCTATATCGTCGACACCGAAGGGAATATCGTTGGCGTGATGCAAGAAGATACTTCTGCGTCCACGAAGTAAAACGCTATGCCAATCAACGCCGTGTTTTTTAGGGATGCTGCCCAACTACGAAATTGGTTCGAAGAGAATCACAGCCAAGGCGACGAACTCATCATTGGTTATTGGAAAGTCAGTTCGCGAAAGGCGTCCATTACCTGGAGTGAATCCGTTGACGAAGCGTTATGTTTTGGGTGGATTGATGGAGTACGCAATCGCATCGATGAAATGTCGTACAAGATTCGCTTTACGCCGCGCAAGCCCAACTCGATTTGGAGTGCGGTCAATATTGCTAAAGTCGAGGCGTTGATCAAACAAGGGCGGATGCATGCGACAGGTATAGCCGCGTTCGAGCGACGTCTTGAATCGAAGTCGCGAGTCTATGCTTACGAACAAAAAGATGCGGACATTTCACTTAGCAAAAATGAGCTCGCCATTCTTCGCAAGCAACCAGACGCTTGGCGTTTCTTTCAAAGTTGGACGGAAAACTACCGTCGCAAAGTTGTGTGGTGGATCGTCAGTAGCAAGAAGACCGAAACTCGCGAAAAACGTTTTAATCAGTTGCTAGTCGCTTGTCTGGATAAACGGAAACTCGATCGCTGAGTTTTTCGGTGTTGGGATTTTGTAGGATGTGTGACGCGGTCCATTTCAATAACTTCCAAATCGGTATTGTTGTGATCGAAGGTGTGGACTTCACGCTGTGTTTGATTGACCGCAAAACACACCATGCGTTGGACGCGTCGTCGTACTCGGCGATGTAGGCGAACGTCGTCTGTCTCCTATTTCGCGACTTTCGTGTTTTTCGTGGTTTAATTTTCTGTGTTGATTGACGTGCGATTACACGCATTCCTATTTCGGGAGTGGAAGTGCGGCAGGTTCAAAATCGGTGTCGTTAACCCAGCCGGCGTTCGGTTTCTTCCCCTGCATGAAGTCCTCATAAAAATGAGCTCCGTTGGTTGGGGCGTAGCGATCGAATGTGTCGCCTTTCCCAAACATACGCGGATCGCCCTGTTGTTTCAGTTCTGCAAAGAGTTGGTCGCGGAGCTGAATGACCATCGCTTGGCTCGCCTGGTCCGTGGCCAAGTTCTTTAGGCAATCGGGATCTTCTTGAATTGCATATAGTTCTTCTTGAGGGCGCATCCCAAAATTCCATTGCCAGAAGGGATCGTTTCTCTGCTTTCTTCCGAGCTCCAGAATCCGCGACTTGGTGGGACTGCCATCGGTTTCCAAATAGCCAGTCTCGGGATTTCCTGCGGGCCAACGGCCAGGTTCGAAGTTGTGGAGATACAGGAATTCTCCATTCACGATACCACGAATCGGATAGCCTGTATCGTTCGGCCGTCCGACATCGTTCCGTTCCTTTCCGATCAATACATGGTCCCGCGAGCGTGTTGTCTTCTCAGAAGAGCGTTGTTCGAAAATGTCACGCCAGCTCACCCCAGTTATTGGCGCCATCCCGCTGGCTTCTGATTGGATACCTGAGTAATCCAGGATCGTCGGAGCGATGTCAGTAAAGTTCACAAAGTCGTTAATCGTTCGTCCCGGAGCTTGAATGGCTTTGGGAAAGCGGATGGCCAGGGGAACGTGATTGGAGTCGTGATAGGCGTAGCCCTTCACTCTTGGGAACGGCATCCCATGGTCACTGGTAACGATGATCATGGTGTTTTCAAGTTGCCCTCTTCTTTCGAGCTCCGCGATCATCTTCCCCAGATGTAAATCGACGTGCTCTACTTCGAATGCATAGTCCAACATGTCTTGCCGAACGGTATCGATGTCAGGCCAATATTTGGGAACTCGGTCGATGTCTTCCAGCTTTTTGTTCCCTTTCACGGTTCCCGACCGGAATTCATAAGCGCGATGGGGCTCGGTGCTTCCATACCAAAAACACCATGGTGAATCGGTAGGTGCTTCATCCAAGAAATCAGCAAAGTTAGAGGCATAGTCGTTGTTGCTGATAGCTGCGGTGGGTGGAGGTGATTTTCTCTTTTGATACGGTTTGCCAGCCATTTGTCGCTCACGGCCTTCAGCATCCTTCGCGATTCCAGGTCCCCAGCCTTTTCCCGTCATCCCCACATGCCAACCATTCTTTTGCAATACTTCCGGCCAAGCCACAAACTTGCTAGGAAAGTACGACATGTGATTGCCGGCTTCTTCGAGCTGCCAAATATTGCGTCCCGTCAAAATAGAGGCGCGAGATGTGGCGCATTTTGCGGCCGGCGTGTAGGCATTAACGAAAATCAAACCTTCTGCCGCTATGCGATCAAAGTTCGGAGTCTTGACCCACTTGGTGCCATACGCACCAGCATGAACGCTCCAGTCATCCGCAATAGCAAAGAGAATGTTTGGACGCTGTTGGCCATATGCGGCTGCAGTCACAAGCCAGCTGACCGCAAGGCAAAGAAAAAGCGATGGAGATCGATATCGGAAATTCATTTCGGTTGTTCCATCCAGGCCTGTTATGGTTTTGCGGTAGCTTGTTTTTCGGCAGGTTTGATCTCCCCAGCCGCACCGTAGGAAGTCTTGTCTGACAGCAAGCGAGGTTCCACTTTCAATTCTATCGAATCACCCGTTTCATCACGCCACGTTTGAAGGGCACTCCGACATTTTTCTAACTCTGCCTCGTAGCCAGTGTTGTTAGCCAGATTGGTTTGTTCATGCGGATCATGCAGCAAATCATAAAGTTCTTCCTGAGGGCGTTCATGGTATCGTTTCATAACGGCAGCGGCAGCTGAATCTGTTTCGGCCAACTTTTCCCAAGTTGAAAAGAATTTGCGTTGGCCGTCAGCACCACCCACCAAATCCAAATGCGATGTAAAAGCAAACTCAGGATATAAGTTGCGAATGTACTTCCAGCGTTTCGAGGAAACGGACCGCATCGGATAGACATTCATGCGGCTATCGTTGTTGTGAGTTGCGAAAATGTTCTCGCGATGTACAAATGCTGTTCCTGCAAGCACGTTCTTAAACGACTCACCATCCCATCGTTCGTCAGGTTTTCCTCCTGCGATGTCGTGCAATGTCGGGAGTAGATCGATCCAGCTAACCATAGCGTCCGTTGTTGAGCCTTTGGTGATATGGCCAGTCCAAGCCACGATCAAAGGGACTCGAATCCCAGCTTCGTATAGATTCCACTTTCCAAACGGCCACTGCGCGCCATGGTCGGACGTAAACACCAGGAGAGTGTTTTCCGGTAAGTAGGTTTCCGTAGCGGCCATGATCGCAGCTAATTGCGAATCGGCATTCTCGACGGCCGCAACGTATCGCGATCGCCAACGCTGAGTCGCCGGAGTGTCGATTGATCCCGCCGGGAGAGACCAATTCTTGCCTTTGTATTTCTCTGGGATTTGCGGCCAGGGAACATGAGGCCAATTGCTCCCCACCATGATACAGAGGGGCTTTTGAACTTTCTTCTCCGCTCGTGAACGGAGGTACTCTACAGCAGCATCAATACCGGCATGCTCATGAAATTTGTCATGTGCAAAATAATCAAATCCGTAGTCTTTGGTGTGTTGATAGTGCGCCACTTTTCCAAAAGCGACAACTTCATAACCGAGTTCTTGAAAATAGGCGGGCCACTTCTTGATGTCAGCCTGCGGCTTGGTGTGGTTCGCTTGAGCTCCGTTGCGTTGGGGATACATCGCTGTCAACAACGCGGCCCTACTTGGGGCGCAACTCGGTGATGCGACATAAGCTCGCTCAAATACCATGCCTTTGTCGGCGAGTCTTTGGATCGCAGGTGTTGCGAAACCAGTCGTTGAATATGGTGTGCTATCGAGTTGACTCATATCATCGGCAATAAAGACGACAATATTCGGTTGGTTGGTTACCTTGGGATCTAAGCCTTGCGCTCTGAGCTCTGGCTGATACCAACAGGTTACCATCGTGAAGGCAACCAACCAGGATAAGGATTCGCAATGTGCTTTCGCAAAACTCATGTTCAATCGCTTCAGGCAGGAGAGGATTGGAGGATAGGCTGAACAACATTTCCATGGACATCGGTCAAGCGGAAATCGCGGCCTTGGTAGCGATAGGTTAACTGTGTATGATCGATGCCCAGTAGATGCAATATGGTTGCATTAAGATCATGGACGTGGACTCCATTTTCAACGATGTCCATTCCGAAATCGTCCGTTTTGCCGTAGTTGATTCCTGCCCGTATACCACCCCCAGCCAACCACATGGTAAACGCGTCTTTGTGATGATCGCGGCCCGCAAGTTTTCCTTGGTTGGGATTCTCTCCTTGCTGAAGCGGTGTTCTACCAAATTCGGAACCCCAAATAACCAGCGTTTCGTCCAGTAAACCGCGGACGCGTAGATCTTTCAACAGTGCAGCTATGGGGCGATCTATATCGCGACATTTTTCGGGAAGCCGATTTTCTATGCCCCCATGGTGATCCCAATCGGAATCGTAAAGTTCGACAATTCGAACTCCCTGCTCGATCAGCCTGCGGGCTTGAAGGCAGTTATTCGCAAACGAAGCTTTCCCCGGTACTGCCCCATACATTTCGAGAGTATCACGCGTTTCGCTTTTGAGATCCATGAGTTCAGGAACGGAGGTCTGCATGCGAAAAGCCATTTCATATTGAGCGATGCGCGTTTCGATCTCAGGATCACCCGTAACCGACAGATGTTCGCGATTAAGATCTTCCAATGCGGACAATGTTTTTTGCCGCTGCGTTCGATTAACGCCATCAGGGCTCGATAGAAAAAGGACAGCATCGCCTGAAGAGCGAAATGGTGTCCCTTGAAAGACGCTTGGTAAAAATCCATTGGTCCAAAGACTTGTACCGGCTCCTCCAGGTGGGCCGCTCATCAAGACAATATAGCTTGGAAGATCTTTGTTTTCCGAGCCCAACCCATACGTTACCCAAGCTCCCAAACTGGGCCGCCCTCCCCTGCCGAATCCGGAATGCAAAAACATTTGGGCTGGCGCGTGATTGATTTCATCGGTGTGCATCGAGTGAATGAACGTCATCTCATCCGCTATCGATGACATATGTGGTAGCAATGACGAAAAAGAATGTTTGGCTTCACCATATTGCTGAAACTTCCATGGCGAACCGGCCAAAACGGACGTTTTTCCGATGAATGCAAAATCTCGATTTTTAGTGATTTCAGCCGGACAGGGTTGTTTGTCGCGTTTGGTTAACTCGGGCTTCTCATCAAATAAATCAAGTTGTGAAGGAGCCCCAATCATATGCAAGTAGATGATCTGTTTTGCTCTAGCTGCGGGACCAACTGCTAACAGCGGTCTGTCATTTAACAAGGCTGAAAGAGCAATAGAACCTAGACCCAAACCGGAATGACAAAGGAACTGTCGACGCAACCACGACGATGTGCGAGTTGCTGTCGAGGAGAAAGCTTCCGCGATCTGCTTGGTGTCGGAGTTGCCCATAACGTTATTCCTTGGTGATCGTCTCGTGTAGATTTAGCAATACCGTAGCGATTTCAAACCAAGCTCGCATTTCCTTTTCGGCAGCGGATTGAGTCAGGGGGGCGTCAGCCTGTATCGAGTCACACAATTCTTGGAGTCTTTGTCGTTCAGTTGGAGTAGGCAAGCGCGACAAGCATGTCCGATAAGCATAGTTCAGCTTTTCATCCCAAGTTCCGCTTGCCTTCTCTCGCAGAATTCGTTGCGAAAATTGTTTGGCCGCATTTACGTAAACGGGATCATTAAGCAAAGTAAGGGCTTGAAGGGGTGTATTGGTACGATTTCGTTTCACCGAACAAACTAAACGAGATGTTGAATCAAAATTAATCAAACTAGGATAAGGGGAGGCTCGTTTCCAAACGACATACACACTCCGCCGATTGGCATCATAAAGAGGGCTTGTTTCGTAGTTGTATACTTGGCCACCAATCTTCGTCCACAGTCCATCAGGTTGTTGCGGATAGATGGGAGGCCCCTTCTGTTTCAATGAGAGTGTACCCGAGACGGCCAGAATATTGTCGCGCACCATTTCAGCATCCATGCGAAATCGCGGGCCGCGTGCTAGCCACTTATTTTCTGGGTCGGATTGAAGTTGGGCTTCGGAAGTATCCGACGATTGGCGATAGGCTTCCGAAAGCACGATCGCTCGAACCAGCTGTTTAAGTGAATAGTCATGATCCTCGAAATAGAGCACTAGCCAATCCAGAAGTTTGGGATGTGTCGGCGGAGCTCCTTTGATTCCAAAATCTTCAGGTGTGGTTACGAGGCCATTACCAAAGAGTTCTCCCCAATAGCGATTCACGGCTGCTCTCGACGAAAGTGGGTTCTGTCTTGACGCGAGCCATCGAGCGAATTGCAAGCGGTTGAATCCTTGAGTTGTCTCCGAATGTTCCGGCACCTTGAAGAGTTCGGGTAAGTCCGGCTTTACTTGTTCGCCAAGTTGCTGGTAATCACCGCGTAAAAACACAAAGGATTGGCGAGGTTGGGAAAGTTCTTTGGCTACCAAAGTTTGAATGGGCTTAAGTTGCGAGATTTTATTCTCAAGGTTGGCAATTGTTTTCTTCAGTGCGATCGAAGGTGCATCAGTAAGCTGATAAAAATCAAGAACTTGATTTTGAGCTTGCTCCGCTAGCTCTCTAAAAGGCTGGCTTAATTGCGAACGAATTTCTGGAGGGATGGGTGTTGCGGATGCGTCGCCGATAATGGCCGATAATCGAACTCGCCCCATGTTGCGTCCGTTTCCAAAGTTCTGAGCTAACCGAACGCGCAGGGCTTGGCGAGTCGTCAATTGTATTGGCTGTGCAAATTGAAAAACAGCGTGATGATCTCGGTCGAACTGGGGGCCAATCGCCCAACCCGTTTTCGGCTTGCCATCGATGGCATCTGACACAGGGAACTTTGCCTGTGAGTAATTGGCAGAGGCGCTTTGGAATTTAAGCTTTTGAATAAGCAAATCTTGGGGAATATTGGTTTCTGGTGAATACTGTATCACGTCGGCCGTAACTTCGTTAAGGACAAAGTTTGTTCGCACAGGATCTCCTCGCCCTGGCCCTCCACCTGGGAGATTGGGATGTTTGAGTGCGTCAATGCGGAGTGCCGACATCGGCAAGGTGGTTCCTGATACAACAATCTCGTAGGTATCCACATCGGGTGGATCGCCACCAGTCAATAGGACGGAGCCATCGTCAAGAATTTGGTGCTCGTCGGTGGTACCGAGCGATTCAAACTGAAGAATCTTGAGCGTATGGACTTCGGATACTTGGGCTGCTCGTGCAGCGAGACTTGCATACCAACTCTCGTGCGTTTCGATGAGAAGCCGACGACGCTCAAGAAGCTTGTGGTGAATCGAGGCAAGTTGCGCCTTCAGATTCTCTATGGTTCGAGTTCGTTCTGTGTCCGCGATTTCGAGATAAGGTCCACGGAACTTAATGGAGCTCGGAACTTTATCGTCTTCGAGCCCAGCTTCAGATTCTGTGTTATTGAAACACGCGAATACACGATAATAGTCTTTGGCCGAGAAAGGATCATACTTATGGTCATGGCATTGGCAGCACTCAAATGTGGTTCCGAGCCACACTGTACCAACCGTATTGACTCGATCGAAGACTTGTTCGATACGAGTTTCTTCTGGTAATGAGCCGGCTTCGACGTTGGTCGGGGCGCACCGCAAGAAGCCTGTGGCTATTCGTTGTTTCTCCGTCGCGTTGGGAAGTAGATCACCAGCTAACTGTTCGATCGTGAATTGATCGTACGGCATGTCGTCATTCAACGCTTCGATCACCCAATCTCGATAGGGCCAAATGTCACGCAAATCGTCCCGTTGAAATCCATGGGAATCGGCATAATGAGCAGCATCAAGCCAATGTCTGGCCCAACGTTCTCCAAATGTCGGCTGCGAAAGCAAACTATCCACGATTCGAGAATACTCTTCATCCGTCGGTTGAGTTGAGAATTGTTCGGCGACATCTGGTGGTGGAGGAAGACCGATGAGATCGAAGTAAAGCCGACGGAGCAATCGCTCTGGCTTTTCGCGTGGAGCTGGTTGCAGCCGTTGTTCCGTCAACTTCTCCAGCACGAATAGATCGATGGGTGAATTCGTCCAAGCCGAATGGGTTGCCGGAGGTGTTGGTATCGCCGTTGATTGTGGGGCAATGTAGGCCCAGTGAGAAAGTGTGGATGATTGATCGGGCCAGCTTGGACCAGCTTTGATCCAGAGTTTGAGAATTTCGATCTCTTGTGCAGTCAGACCAGGGCCGACAGGTGGCATGCGATCAGGATGGCCTTGCGGATGGCTGACTCGTTCCAGCAATAAACTCTCGTCGGGGTGTTGTGCATCAAAAAGGGATTGAAGGGATGCCTCGCTCGGCAAATCTAATCGAAGGTCACCTTCCTGCTTGAGATGTCCATGGCATTCAAAGCAATTACGTTTGAGGATTTGGAAAGCGGCGGACGAAGGTGTGTCGTCGTTTGCCCAAACGCCCGAAGCCAAAGCGAAAATCGCAAGATAGAAAATGCTCAGGAACCGAAGATACATAGGTGGGAATGGAGAGGTGTTTAGTGAGCGAAAAATGTTCTGCTATTCTAACGCGTCGTTGAGTTGATTGCAGGCTTTTCGTTCAGGCTTTTTGGGTTGTTTTGTGTGGAGTCTTCAAGCAGAAGTTTAACGCGATGTATTGTGCAATTTGCAAAATTGGCTTCAATGTCAACAAAGAACTCTTTACTTTCGGCGTTTTGGTTGATAAATTTCGCCCATCTTCAATACATCGTTCGGCCATGAGCCCCCGAACGATTACGATTGGCTCTCAAAATTGCTGCTTGATCTACAAAAACTCCCTCGCGGTCCCCCCTTCCCGTTTTGATCAAAAATGGGTTGTTCGTTTTGGACCTTCTTTTATTTGTCGAGCGTGAGCGCCTCGGCAATCACTTCTATGCTCAAGCTTGTGTTTTATTGCCAAAAATGTTCTGAATTGGTGTCCAAGGGGATTAAGTCGATACGCTTCGTTGAATCCACTCGATTGATTCGCCATCCCTATCGTAGTAAGGCTCATCGTATTGTTTACTTCGATGACCTTGGTAAACGCCGCGTGAAGTTCTTCGATGATCCTGGCGGTTTGGGATCGCAAATCGCCGCTGAAATATGCGTCTGTCCTAAATGTGCTCATGAGCTCATGGCTGAAAGAGACTCGGTCAAGATCGAGTGAAAATTTTCCAGGCCAAAGAACACATTCAGCCCTTGAATGGTTTGCCGACATTTACTCGACCGTTTGATCTACGTTAACATGGGGGAGAGGCTTGTAGTGAGATTTCAGATGAAGTCATACCGCAAGCCGCTCCTCGTTTGTTGGTCGTGAAGAAATTCTTCCAGTTTGCCTGCAATTTCTAAAGTTACGGTGACGCCGATGCATAGGGAAATTCTACCGAACCGTTTTGTGTCGGTTTTCTTGATAACCTTTATTGTCGCGTGGATTGGACATCGCTTGCTTTTGGGCGAGGTCCCGAAGTCTCTAACTGAGAGTGTGGCGATTGGCTCAAAAGTTGAGCAGTTACGGTTTAAGGATATCCGTAGCGTGCAGCAGAGTTTGTCGGACCTAGGGGAAAGGAAAGCGTATGTATTCATCTTCACCACAACGCAATGTCCCATCGTAAAAAAGTCGATTCCCAAAATTGTCGAGATGAGCCGAGCTTATGATTCCGCTGAAGTTGCGTTTGTGTCAGTCAATGTGGGTGCCAGCGACACGATTCGAGATATGGCTGGGCATGCCATCGATTTCGCCATCCCATTTCTCTCGGTGAAGGATTACGACCTTAGCGTTGCAACAGCTTTGGGAGTTGGCCGAGTTCCCGAATGTGTGGTATTGGACCAATCGAAGAGTATTCGGTATCGAGGACGAATTGATGATCAGTTTCGTATTGGCGGCACAAAACCGAAAGCTAGTCGAGAAGATCTCAAGATTGCGATTGATGAAATACTGGCAGGGAAAGCGGTGACGGTAGCTGAGACAACCGTCGACGGTTGTGCCATCACGCCTGCATCGAAACCTATTGATAGCAGTCTGACTTTTCATAAAGATATCGCAGCGATCATTTACAAGAATTGTTCCAATTGCCATCACGCCGGGACAGCAGCTCCGTTTTCGCTTGTTGCCTTCGAGGAAGTGATCAGCAATGCCGAAATGATTCGCGAAGTTGTTCGCGATGAGACGATGCCACCTTGGTACGCTCATCGTGGGCATGGCAAATTTCAAAATGATGCATCGTTGAACGCAAAAGATAAAGCGACGTTGTTGGCTTGGCTCGATTCGAAGAGGGAGCAAGGGAATCCAGGCGATGCCCCTCCGCAACCTCAATTTGCGGATTCGAAATGGCGAATCGGTGAACCCGACTTAGTGATTACGATGTTAGAGCAACACACGGTACCTGCCACAGGTTTTGTTCCCTATCAATATGCCGTATTACCCAAAGTCTTCTTTCAGGAAACATGGGTAGAAGCTTTTGAGATTAGGCCTGAGAATCCGAGCGTTGTGCATCATTGCAACATGGCGTACGTGACACCGAATGGTGCGAGCGACGAAACGTTTATCACAGGTTATGTACCTGGCGGACAGCCGATGGATTTGGGCCGATTTGGAAATGGAGTTGCCTATCGCATACCAGCCGGTTCGGGGCTTGGTTTGCAGATCCATTACACAACCACGGGCACCGAGCAAAAGAGTCGTATCCAAGTGGGGCTACGCTTTCCAAAAGGAAAAGTGCAAAAGCAACTGCACCACTTTGTGTTGGATCCACGTCGATGGGAGATTCCGCCGTTTGATGGCGCGTATCAAGTTCGGTCTAAGCACGTTTTGGAACGCGATGCAGATTTGCTGGGTATGTTCACCCACATGCATGTTCGTGGACGCGACATGACTTTTTTTGCCGTGAGCGGTGAGAGTCGTGAGTGCCTATTGCAGATTCCCAATTACAACTTTGAATGGCAACTTGGCTACGAAGTGGCCCCCGGAACAAAATTGCTTTCTAAGGGAACTGCCATTGAAGCGATCGCTCATTTTGATAATTCAAGCTATAACCCCTACAACCCAGATCCCAAGGTTGCCGTTCGCTATGGGCCGCAAACCGTAGATGAAATGTTCAATGGCTTTGTGTTTTATGTGGACCCGAATGAGAAGTTGGATTTCGAAGTGAGCCCGAAGTCGGGAGCCAAAAAATGATCGGATCAAGTTCCGCAAGCAGTCCGCTACGATAAGCCATCGATAAATCTGGTGTTGTTTTCGAACTCCGATTATCCTGTCGGCAACGAAACTCGTGAATGGCTTGATGCCCGGATCAGCTGGATAGTAGATCATTATGGTATTCGTCAGATGCGGTTGCGTTCTACGGCAACAATCCAGCAGGAGCTCTTTGACGGATATTCGCCCAAAGATGATGCATCGCTTCGTTTGGTGCTTGACCGTCTTTGTCGTGACCTTGAGATAAGATCGGAGCTTGTTGAGTATACGATTCTGAGGAGGAACTCATCTCCTGCGATGATGGAACAGCTCTGGGAACCTACTTGGTGGTTCAAGTGGTAGCTGCGAGCAAACCGAGTTACGAAGGAAAATCCCGGAGTGCGTACGGTCAGAATTGCAGGGAAATCGGGACAAGTATTTGGTGTGGGTTAGGTATTGGTATGATATTTGCAGGTTCGGGGCTGTGATGTAAACTTCACGATCGAAATTAACCTGTAGCGATGACCGATGCCGAGTTCAAACAAAATCAATGCCGAGGATTCCGTGGAAATTGCTGAACCATTTTCGATATTGATCGTCGATGACGAACCCAACATTCGATCTGGGTTCGCCAAAGGCTTGGCCAATGAATCGAGCGTCATCGATACCGCTGGCAACGCCGAGGAAGCGTTACAGAAATTTGAGAAACGCCAACATTCGCTGGTAATTGTGGACGTGCGTCTTAATTGCAGCATGACGGGAATCGAGTTGATGCAGAAACTGCTGCGTCTTCGACCCTTAACCGCTGTTATTGTGATAACTGCTCATGGCACTATCGAAACCGCGGTTGAAGCGATGCGGTTTGGAGCATTCGATTTTATTCTGAAGCCAGTCGAACTCAATTTGGTTCGGCAGCAGGTTCGAAAAGCACGTGAGCATTACGAAGTTCGAGCTGAAAATGCCCTTCTGAAACATCGACTGGCCGACAGTGGGGAGATTTCCAATATCATCGCCGGTGGTGCAGCCATGCAAGAGGTATTTCGCCAAGTACGGCAGGTTGCCGCGACCGATGCAACCGTGATGATCCATGGTGAGAGTGGAACCGGCAAAGAGCTTATTGCTCGCGCACTGCACGATCTTAGTCATCGGAGTTCCGGACCATTTATCGCCGTGAACCTCGGAGCATTACCAGAGACATTGCTAGAAAGCGAGTTATTTGGGCACGAAAAAGGAGCATTTAGCGGCGCTATTCGGCAGAAGCCGGGTTGCTTCGAGCAAGCGATGCATGGAACTTTGTTTCTTGATGAAGTTACCGAAATGTCGGCAAAGAGCCAAGTCGACTTGTTGCGAGTTCTAGAGATTAACGAGTTTACGCGTGTAGGGGGCGAGACTCGCTTGGTTTCGGATGCGCGAATCATTTCTGCGACCAATCGCTCGACGCACGAATTGATTGAAGAAGGAGCGTTTCGCGAAGATTTGTTCTATCGATTGAATGTTATTCCAATCGAAGTACCTCCCTTGCGCCAGCGACGCGATGATATTCCGCTTTTAGTGGAACATTTCATTGAATTGTTCTGTGCTCGGCATCGTCGACCGCTCAAACGATTGTCGCCCGAAGCGATGGAGATTCTGACGTCAGCACCTTGGCCAGGCAACGTTCGCCAGCTTCGAAATGTTGTTGAAAGGATGGTAATAACGGGAGCGGGCGACATCATCCATGAAAACGAACTGCCAATGGAACTGCGAAAGGTGTCTCGTCAATCATTGACGGTGCCGAACTCACTCGCAGAAGCTATGGACGAATGCGAAAAAGCGACGATTGCAGCCGCGTTGGAAGCCTGTAATCTTCATCGCGAGAATACGGCCAAAGCGTTGGGGATTAGTGTTCGAACACTTCACTACAAAATGAGTCGACACGGCTTACATTAGAGACTTTCCGTTTACCATTGGAAAGGCGGTGGGAAATTGCGAATCGAGCTTGTAAGCAGTTCGCATCGCAAAGTTCCCAACCGACCTGAGTACTTTTCTGGTCTATGGATGATGTGTGTGTGTGTTAATCATCGGCTAGGGAATGTCCAACGTGCCTTCTCGCTTCCTCTTCAATTCGTTGCGTATCTGATTGCTGTGTATCGATGACCAAAGACGATTCTTGCGTTTTGTTGGTACTGCTGGATTCCGTCGATTTGTTAGATACCTCCATGCTCAGCATGGCAGAAAGGACGGAAAGTAGAAGGGATGTCTTTAACATGGCTTCAGCTCCTAAAGAAACGAACAAGTGTCCCGATATCGAGGTTGATTCGAAGTGTCTCTTCCATGCATTACCGGGGCTATTGCAGACGGTCGAGAGGTAATGCATGTGGCGTGCCAAAGCGACAAAAAGCCACTGAAACCAGCATTGCGACTGTTTTTCGCCCCAGGTGTCTGCAATTTGGTGCAGGTGGTGTTATGTTTTGCAGAGCACCAAGGAGAGGATTTGGTTGGTATAGTGGCAAAGGTTCAGGATAGAAATGTTTGAAACGACAACGAACAAAAGTATCAAGCCTTTAACGGTGATCTTAGGCCTATTGAGCCTTGTTACGTTGATAGGTACGGCTTGGGTTCTGGCGAACGTACGACGAGAACAGGCGATCGTAACCAGCCTTATTTCTCACCTTCAAGGGGCCGATCTTACCGTCGTTCGTGAACTATCGAGCGACTTGAGTTTGCAGCGGAGTTTGTCTGGCCTTCTTATTCTCAACGCATTAGCTGCTGCGGTGGCGTTTACCATCGTCTTGAGAGGCTACTTTAGCAGCGAACGAACGTTACAGGATGTTAAAGTCTTGTCGACCGATATCTTGGCGAGTATGGACGCAGGCGTCATCACCACGGATCTGAAAGGGAGGATTATCAGTATTAATCCACGCGGTAGGGAATTGGTCGGACTCGAGGTGGATCAACCCTTGTGCAATATCAATGAACTTTCTCAGGAACACGATTTGCTGTCGCGTATTTGCTCGGAACTACGCGTTAATACCAAACCTATTCGCGATCGTGATTACCAAATTACCAAGAATGGCCACCGTATGACCCTGCGTGCGGGATGCACTATGCTCCGCAATCGTCAAAAAGACCAAATTGGAATGGTCATTCACGTGCGAGATGTTACCGAGAAAGCACTGATGGAAGAACGTCTTCGCCGCATGGAACGTTACGTAGGCTTGGGATCTTTAGCTGCTGGTTTACAGCATGAAATCAAGAACCCACTCAATGCTCTTTCATTGCATATCCAATTGTTGGGAGAGCGGCTACAAAAAGAGAGCCAGGACAAGGAAACCGCTGAAACAATGGAGATTCTTAACGCCGAGATACGACGGATTGGAAACGTTCTCGATGGGTTTCGAAACTATGCGTCTATTCATGAGCTTGGAAGGAGCCCTGTAAATGTCGGCGAGTTAATCCAAAAACTAATCCGATTACTAAGACCCGATACCGAACAAAAGCAGATCAAAATTGAATCGTCAAAGATCGATGGAAACAAAGCTGTTGTTTTGGCTGATGCTGCGAAGCTGGAACAAGTTTTTTTGAATTTAGCTCTCAATGCGATAGCCGCGATGCCACACGGTGGAGTTCTTGAATTTTCTGTTTTTCAGGAGGATGAGAAGGTCCGAATTGAGATATCCGATACGGGAACCGGAATTCCAAAAGAAATTCAATCGCAGATTTTTGATCCCTATTTCACCACCAAACATGAAGGTCTCGGAATGGGACTCGCCATTTGTGAGAAGATTGTTCGTCAGCACGATGGATCGATCGAATTTCAAACTAGCCCCATAGGGACGGTTTTCTCCATCTTGCTACCCGCAGAAAAGGCTGCTTGAGCCTCCTTTCTGCTAGTTGTTGCACATCGTCTGCAGAGTTTTGCAGTAGTGGTTTGTGGCCCTTTGCTCTTTCTTTTCGATTTCATAGAAAATGCCGGAAATTCTTGCCATCGTAATGAGCAAAGGCCGAACAAAACAATCAGATTGATGGCGTGGGATACATCCCTGCAATCAACTTTCGCGGTTTATCGCGAGCAAGTTTCATCTACGCAAGCAATTGGCGCAACAGTTGCTTAAAGGTGATGCAGAGCGGGAAAACGCATTGCTCCTGGCTAACTTGATACTTCATTCTCACCCTTGTGAGGAGAGATGAAACTCTCAGTAGAGAATGTCAAGTTCGCTGCAAACAAGCGTTCTTATCGCTATTTCATTCCCTGGAGACGTTAGTCGGGAACTAGCGTTACCCCATCGCTTCCACGGCAGTCGATGTGACACTACCTCGGGGCGAGATGGAAACAACACTCGATGGATGACTGTGAACTATGAAAAGGTTTCGTTGGTACTATCTCTGTTTGCCTCTCTTATTGCCGATATCGACCGGCTGCGATTTCATCGAGCACACCTACGTATCATTGCAAAGCAAGGTGGAAGGTCATGAGGTCGAGCATGAGGAAGAGTCGCATGAAGAGCATGCACACAAGGTCGTGGTAACGGCAGCGGTCGCCAAAGATGTCACGAGCACTCAATCTTATGTTTGCCAAATTCACTCGTGTCGGCACATTGAAATTCGCGCATTAGAGATGGGCTATCTCGAAGAGATTTCTGTCAGAGAAGGACAGGCCGTACAGCAAGGTGACTCTTTATTCCGCATTGTTCCTTCGCTATTTCAAGCCAGATTGGACGCCGATATCGCTGAAGCCCAATTGGCTCAAATCGAATTCAACAATGCCAAGAAACTCTATGATCAAAAAGTAGTTTCAGAACAAGAAGTTGCTTTAGCACAAGCCAAACTGTCCAAAGCTCAGGCCCAAGTCAATCTTGCGCAAGCGGAACTTAACTTTACTAATATCCGTGCTCCTTTCCATGGGATCATCGACCGCCTACATCATCAGCAAGGAAGTTTGGTTTCCGAAGGTGACGTTTTGACCACACTCTCGGACAATAGCATGATGTGGGTTTACTTCAATGTTCCCGAAGCACGATATCTTCAATATGGTTTGAAAGTGGGTGAGCTTAACCCTGCAATGGAAATAGAATTGGTTTTAGCGGACCATTCGAAGTTTGGGCAACCAGGTAAAATTGGAGCTATTGAAGCGGATTTCAACAACGAAACAGGTAACATCGCATTTCGAGCTGACTTCCCAAATCCAAATGGCTTATTGCGCCATGGACAGACTGGCAATATTCTGATTCATCAGCAACTTCCCAACTCGGTTGTCATTCCGCAACGGGCAACGTTTGAGATTCTCGCCAAACGCTATGTCTACGTTATTGGCGAAGATGGGATTATTCAGCAGCGAGAGGTCACAATCAAGGCCGAGCAAGACGACATCTTCGTCATTGATCAAGGATTGAATGCAGGAGAGAGAATTGTCCTGGAAGGGGTGCGTCAAGTGCGTGCCGGCGAACATGTTGATTTCGAATATCGGGAACCTGGCGAAGTTCTTAACAACCTTAAGAATCGCGCTGAATAGGAGCCCCACTTATGTTCGAAAAATTTCTACATCGTCCTGCTCTGGCTATTGTTATCTCTTTGCTCATTCTCTTTATGGGTGGTTTGGCGATCAACTCGCTACCCATGTCCCAGTTCCCTTCGGTGGCGCCACCAAGCGTGGTGGTTAACGTTTCCTATCCGGGGGCAAGTGCCAATGTGCTCGTCGATTCGGTGATGGTCATCTTGGAACAGGCCATCAACGGCGTGCAGGACATGCGGTATATGATCGGTAATGCGTCCAGCGCCGGGGAAGGAAACATTCAAATTGTGTTCGAGCCCGGCACAGACCCCAACGTTGCTGTGCTCAATGTGACCAATCGCATTCAGGCAGTGAAAAATAATCTGCCGCCGATTGTGGATCGCGAAGGCATTGTCGTGATGCAAAATATGTCCAGTATGCTGATGTACGTCAATGTCTACAGCACGGACGACACCATCGATCAAAACTTTCTTTACAACTACGCTTCGGTCAGCATCCTCCCTGAGATTAAGCGCATTCCCGGTGTGGGGCGAGCTAGTATTCTCGGAAATCGAGCCTATGCAATGCGTGTAGAATTGAATCTCGATCGCTTGCGAGCTTACAACATTTCGGCAGAAGATGTCATGAAAGCGATCGCCGATCAAAGTATGATCGGTTCGCCTGGTCGACTTGGGCAAGCCACCGGCAGAACCTCACAAACGATCGAATATGTGTTGACCTGGGTGGGACGCTACAACGAAGAGTCACAATATGAGAACATTGTGCTGAAGGCTAATCCCAATGGCGAGATATTGCGTTTGAAGGATGTGGCAACGGTTTCGCTCGGTTCGTCTTTTTACGATCTTTATTCAGACATTGATGGAAAGGCGTCTGCAGCAATTGTGCTCAAACAAACGCCCGGTTCCAATGCTACTGAGGTGATTGAAAAAGTTAAGGAGAAGCTCAAAGAACTAAAGGCGGAGTCAACACTTCCCGGTATGAACTATGAAGTGAGTTACGACGTTTCGAAGTTTCTGGAAGCATCCATCGAAAAGGTTCTCCATACTCTCTTTGAAGCTTTTATCTTGGTCTCCCTGGTTGTGTTTTTGTTCCTGGGGGACTTTCGAAGTACTTTGATTCCAACACTGGCGGTTCCAGTGTCGTTGATTGGGACATTCTTCTTTATGCTCCTGCTAGGCATGTCAATCAACCTTATCACCCTGTTTGCGTTGGTGCTTGCGATCGGTGTGGTTGTTGACGATGCAATTGTTGTGGTGGAAGCCGTTCACGCCAAAATGCACGAGAAACATATCGGCCCCTATGCGGCAACTAAAGAAGTTGTGCGTGAGATCAGTGGCGCGATTATCGCAATTACGTTGGTGATGACCGCCGTGTTTATTCCAGTTACCTTCATGACTGGACCAGTCGGTGTATTCTATCGTCAATTCGGTCTCACCATGGCAATGTCTATTGTCCTGTCTGGTGTGGTCGCTCTTACGCTGACACCCGTCTTGTGTGCGATGATTCTCAAACCGCATGGACAACCACTTGAAAAAGGTGGCCCCATCAAGTTCCTTCTGCGGTCGTTTAACAAAGGGCTAAATCGTGTCGCAGGAAAATATGCAAATGGAATTCGGCTCGTTCTCTCGATAGCTGGTGGAGCTGCCATCGGTTGGGGAATTTACCTACTATTGCAGGAAGAACGAATTGCTGAGCTAATCAAAGAGACTTTGATTGTTACTCCAACCAAAGCGGTCATCATTGGCTGCGTGGTCAGCGTGCTAGCTTTGCTCACACTCCGTTCGTTTCTCTCTGGTGGTATCGAGAACCAAGAAAAGAAACGCGGTCCGCTAGGATTATTCATTTACGTCTTCAATCAATTTGTCGAGTTTATCACGAGCGCCTATACGGGGATACTGAAAACCATCGTGACTTGGCGAGTCATTACAGTCGCTGTCATCACAGGCTTTTGTGTTGGCATCTATCTGGTAAACACGGTGCTTCCTTCTGGTTTTATTCCTCTGGAAGATCAGGGTATCATCTACGGAATCATTCAAACGCCTCCTGGTTCGACGCTTGAATACACCAATGCCAAAGCGCACGAGCTGCAAGCGATTTGTGAGGAATTTGATGAAATCACATCGGTCTCTGCCCTGGCAGGGTACGAAGTGCTCACTGAAGGTCGTGGGTCCAACGCAGGAACATGTATTATCAACCTGAAGCCCTGGGCAGAACGAAAACTAACCTCAAAACAGATCATAGAAGAGTTGGAGAAAAAAGGACAACAAATCGCGAACGTAAAATTAGAATTCTTTGAACCACCAGCAGTTCCTGGGTTTGGGGCAGCAGGTGGTTTCTCCGTCAATTTGCTCGACAAAACCAATACTGGGAATTACGAAGAACTTGGCAAAGTTACCGATAGATTCATGGAGGCACTATCGAAGCGCAAAGAACTAAAAGGACTCTTCACATTTTTCGCGGCGAACTATCCTCAATATGAAATTGTGATCAACAACGATGTGGCGATGCAAAAAGGCGTTTCGATTGCCGACGCGATGAATAACCTTTCAATAACCGTGGGAAGCACCTGGGAGCAGGGGTTCGTACGCTTCGGTCAGTTTTACAAAGTGTATGTCCAAGCTGCTCCGGAATTTCGTCGCTATCCCGAAGACTTGTCCAATATGTTTGTGAAGAACGATCGCGGTGAAATGGTCCCCTACTCTGCTTTCATGACATTGAAGAAGAAGCAAGGGCTTAACGAAATCAGTCGCTACAATCTCTATCCAACGGCCCCCATTCAGGGCGCACCAGCGGCAGGTTACAGCAGTGGTCAAGCCATCGAAGCCATTAAGGAAGTAGCCGCTCAGACCTTGCCGCAAGGATATGGAATTGACTGGCAGGGCCTGTCCTACGACGAAGCTAAAAAGGGAAATACAGCGATCTACATCTTCCTCGTGGTAATCGGATTTGTGTACTTAGTTTTGGTTGGACAGTACGAAAGCTTTATTCTTCCACTGGCCGTAATCATTTCTTTGCCAGTTGGTTTGTTCGGATCGTTTTTGTTCCTAAAGTTGATGGGGCTGGCGAACGATGTTTATTGTCAGATAGGGCTCGTCATGCTCGTAGGCCTTTTGGGTAAGAATGCCATTTTGATCATCGAGTTCGCCATTCAGCGAAATCATGAAGGCATTAGCATCCGAGATGCGGCTATCGAGGGTGGACAACTTAGATTCCGACCTATCTTGATGACCTCCTTTGCTTTCATTGCAGGCTTGATCCCCTTGGTTCGGGCTACCGGACCAGGCGCTTTAGGGAATCGAACCATCGGAACAACGGCCGTTGGCGGAATGGTCATAGGCACTTTAGTCGGAGTCCTGGTCATTCCAGGACTGTATTATCTCTTCGGCAGGATGGCCGAAGGTAGAAAGCTAATCAGGGATGAGCACGATGAGCCACTTAGCGAGATTTTGGAACGGCCGCATTAACCGCCAAGTAATGGCAGTATGTTTTGCGATTGCGAGTATTGTGGCAGCTCAGGGGTGCCGCCTCCCTGCGCTGTGTTGTCCTGAAGCTATGCGGCCGCTTCCGGATAGCTTTCAAATCAATAATGATTCGCAGCAGGGTGTGGTCAGCGATCGGAGTTCCGCCAAAATGGGGTGGAACCAGTTCTTTGAAGACGCGGAGCTCAAGGCACTCATCTCGGAATCCATCGCTGGAAACCAAGAGCTCAAGATATTGGCTCAAGATATTCGAATTGCTTACAACGACTATCGAGCGCGACGTGGGGCGATTTTTCCATTCTTCAATCTCGGTGCGACAGCCGGCATGGATAAAGCGAGTCGCTTCACTCGAGCTGGAGCCGTTGAAGATCAGTTGACGGTTGCGCCCGGCAAAGGATTCCCTGACCCACTTCCTAATTTCTTGGTTGCGGCAGATGTGTCATGGGAAATTGACATTTGGCGTAAACTGCGAAACGCACGCGACGCAGCTACGTTGCGTTACTTGGGAACTCAAGCAGGCAGGAATTATGTAATCACGCGATTGGTTTCTGAAGTTGCTGAAAACTACTATCAGCTTTTAGCGTTAGACAACACGTTGGTAACTCTGGATAAGACGATTCAAATTCAAGAAGCTAGTTTCGAAACGGCCAAAGCACTCAAAGAGGCAGCACGCGGAACGGAACTCGCCGTACAACGTTTCCAAGCCGAGTTCCAGAAAAACCAAAGTCAGAAGTTTGTCATTCAGCAGAAAATCCTCGAAGCGGAAAACCGAATCAACTATATCGCGGGTCGTTTCCCACAAGCAGTCGCCCGACCTGAAGTGGAATTCGTTGATGTTCAATTGGCATCGTTACAAGTCGGCGTCCCTTCACAGCAACTCTTGAATCGCGCTGACATTCGGCAAGCGGAACGTGAATTGCAGGCTGCCGGTTTGGACGTGCGCGTCGCTCGTGCTCAATTCTATCCTTCGCTTATCTTAACAGCGGGGGTAGGCTACGAAGCTTTCAATACAAAATACTTATTCACCACGCCAGAAGCCCTCG
>JAFLCP010000054.1 GCA_017303505.1 Planctomycetota bacterium
CCCACCGGGTCTGCGACCGATAAAGAGTAATGAAAAATGGCTCCAAAAGGGGCCAATCTTCTAATTTCAGGGATTCTGCCCCAAATAAGCGCCCATCAGTGGCCCCTTTTGAAGCGCCCAATGACAGTGTGTTGAGCCAGAGTTCATTGTTTGGGTGTACCCTAACAAGATCATGGTGACACATGAGCATGCAGAAGTGGTTCGGAAGCTCATTGATTCGAAAAGGTGACGATAGCTAGGGGTAACTTCTGATAAAGTTCAAGCCTGCTTGGATTTTGAAATCTGAGTGCCCGGTGAACAAACCTTGATTTTCGGAGTGTGAAAACCTATGGAAATGGGGGAGTGATAACATCGGATGATCGCATGATCTTGAGATTGCTCGGACTTAAATCCAAAGCGACATTTCGCCCTTTTGCCTGTTCCGTGCTCAATTCCCGAAGGACTGCCCGTTCAATAATACGCGTTCAAATAACCAGTTTGTGCGAAGTTTGAAATCACCCTCCATTCGCTCGATGAGTTATCTATGGAACAACTACCGGAAACTATACGGAAGAGCTTGCCCGCTGATTTAGTTGAAGAAGCTCTAGTGTGGTGGCAGTCATTGTGCACCGACGATCGCCGGGAGCTACAAAGGCTTTGTGACGCTAAGAAAGAACTGTTCCTTTTCGAAACGTTTTCTGAATCATCGGACATCAAGGTTCACGGTGGTCGATTCCTAGCGAGCGATGACAATCGCGGAATCGAAGAGTGGGGTGAAGATTATTTTGATTATCTGCTAGGGAATCCGGAACTTGTGCTGATACACGATCCTGAGCAGAGAACATTCCACATCGGGTGCACTCTGCACGAACTTGCGCGGCGATGCTATAGGGTTGGACATATCGACGCGGCTTTTCGCTGTCCGTTTGAAGCTCCTGTCTGCCGGATGCGCAAAGTACTCGGGACGAGAGCGACCATCGGCATCAAGCCGATGCTACTAACGAGAAAGTAATACACATTGGTGTATCGCCTGACTATAGTCGGAGCCCTAAAATGTCGGAATGCAAAACTGAGTGATCGTCCGCCTGAGTCGTTAGAACTTGGAAACCGTTTCTCGCAAATCAGGTTATCTCCATGGTACAGATGGAAAGCTTGAAATAATCGCGGAAAGAGCATGTAATTCGAAGTATTGATGAAGTACGATTGGAGTCCAAATCAAAGAATTATAAGTCGCCCCTCAAGAAACGCCGCAGGAATACACCCATGCTTGGAATCGCGATCGACGCTCTTGTTCTTATGATTCTCCTTAAGGCCATCAATGACGATGACATTGGTTTCGGAACTTCTGCGGTGGTGGCGCTGGTTGCTTCTATCGGAACGACCCTGTTAGCTGTAGGTCTCACGGCCGTCATGGGAGTGGCAGGAATCGCCGTTGCAGGTTTGATCGCGGCGGCATTGCTGGGTGTTGCGGTCTCGGCTTTGTTCGGTGTCGAGATCAAGCGATCCTTTTTGATTGGTGCCATTTTTATGGTTATACATATTGGCGTCGGTATCTTGTTCTATTTAATGTTTCGCACCTAACCGTATCGCGAATACCAGTTAAGTAGGTTTGCAAAAGTGTGTGTTCCGAAAAAGAGTCTGGTTCTGGCGACACGCAGTGATTGGGCCTGCATGGAACTGTCTTCGCTAACGAACATGCAGTGATGGTACGTTGAGCTTGGGAGAGCATCAGAATATATGTTTATTCGTGTCCTCACTTTGAAAGGCGTATCCGTTGAGGCGGCGTCACGCTGCTTGGTGAGTCTGCTCGAAGCGAGAGGCTGTGTGGTAACACGCAATGATGTAGGGGATCGGCTGGAGTGTTTCGGTTTAGTCAGAACTTCCTGGTTAGTTCATTGCAGTAGCGAAATGAGGCTAGTCCAAGTCGATGAGGACGTTGAAATTCGGATTGAGGTACATATAGGGATTTCGATCGTAGGAGCAGCGCTTGGTGTCCTCTCTTTGATTACATCCATGCCGATTTCTATAAGCTCCGATCCGATGGCAGGGATCTCCATTCAATTCGTTTTGATCCCTTGGCTTCTGTTTTTGCTGCTGTATATCCAGTTGGGGCGCGGAGTGATTCATGAGCTGGATGTTATCGTTGACGAGATCTACAAACGATCTGAAGTTGGCTCGAAAAGTGGATCGTAAATCGTCGCTGCCGCTTTCGTGACTTTCGCGTTTTTCGTGGTTAAGAATGATGGAGTTACCGAGACGCGCGCGGAAGAGAAACTTACCTAAGAGGTCGAAGAGTTATTGAGGTCTTCTCTCAAACCTTGCAGCCCCCGTTTCAACAATCCTGCTACCGCCATTTCCGACTTCTTCATGTGGTCTGCGATCTGCTTCAGCGTCCAACCTTCCATGTAACGCAACCGCAGCGCTTCTTGCTGCGCAGGTGGAAGACGCAACATCGATTCGGCCAACTCCATTACTGCTTCGCCGCGCATCGCTTGTTGGCTGGGACTGGTAGTCTCGGAAGGTATCATCTCGCCGATGCCAGGTTGGCTATCGGTGGCTGCATGATGGAAACCGATCTCCATCCGCGCACTTCGCTTTTTGGTTGCTAGATGATGTTGATGCATCGACGCGACGTTGTTTCGCAAGATATTGCGCAACCAAGCCAACATCGACGCGATGTCTTCACCTCGAAAAGATTCCAAGTCGCGTTGGGCTTCCATGAACGTAACTTGTACAACGTCGGCTGGATCGAGACGTCCTTGGAGTTTCGGATCAAGATACCGCTGAGCCAATACCAAAAGGTAAGGGCGATATTGCTCCAGCAAGGAACCGAGTGCCGTGCGATCACCATGTTTGGCGAGTTCCAGTAAATCGATTTCTTCGTTGTCGCTCAAAACACTCACTCCTCTCGGATTAAGCCCAATTCCCCACCAAATGTAGGGTGAATTACCTACTTTTGAGGGTATCAGTTCCAAGATAATTGATCAGCATGGTATCATGCTATGTGCAATCCGTAGAAATTCATACTTTCACCTGCTGGGAATCCCAGAGGTAGAGGATCCGCTATATGTATTTTCGTTTGGCCAAACGCCTTCTTTGGGAAACTGACAAGCGTTTGCTCTGGAAACTTGCCTATCAGGCGGGTTGGAAGGGGCTCCGAAGCGTCCAAAAGCACAAAGCCCGGCTGAAGCGGGGTGAGTTCTTTCCCCCGTTTTTGTACATATCGATCATCAATAGTTGTAACTTGCGTTGCCAAGGCTGCTGGGTCGACGTCGCCGCGAAACAAACCAAGATCGAACTTGAAGGAATGAATCGTCTTATCAACGAAGCCAAGGCGATGGGGAATTCGTTCTTCGGCATCCTCGGTGGTGAACCGTTTATGCACCGCCAGATTCTCGATATCTTGGCCGCTCATCCTGATGCCTATTTCCAAGTTTTTACCAACGGTCAATTCATCACTGATGATATCGCTAAGGAATTGCGCCGGCTCGGTAATGTGACACCGTTGATCAGCGTTGAGGGTAGCGAAATTGTCAGCGATCAACGCCGTGGTCGAGATGGCGTATTCAGCAAAACCATGGAAGGCTTGCAGAACTGTCTAAACAATAAAGTCCTTACAGGCGTTTGCACAAGCGTTTGTAAAACGAACATTGATGATTTGCTGACCGATCGTTGGGTGGATCAGTTGATCAAGATGGGCGTGATGTATTGTTGGTTCCATGTGTATCGCGTGGTGGGCCCAGAAAGTTCACCTGAGTTGGCATTGAATACCGACGAGCTGCGAAGAGTGCGTCAGTTTGTGGTGGATACCCGCGCGACGAAACCGATTATCGTGATTGATGCTTATCATGATGGTGAAGGTCGTGCACTCTGTCCTGCAGCGACTGGCTTTACGCATCACATCGGTCCGGGAGGCGATATCGAACCTTGCCCCATTATCCAGATGGCAACCGAATCGATTCACGACAACAAGCCACTTAAAGAGGTGTTCAATCAAAGCGAATTCTTGCGCGACTTCCGACAACTAGCCGCTGAACACACGCGAGGTTGCGTGGTCTTAGAGCGACCTGATTTGTTGTTGCAGTTAGCCGAGAAACATAACGCTCGCGATACGACTCAGCGCAAGACTGTGTTCAAAGAGCTTGAGAATATCACTCCGCGTCGTTCGCAATATGTTCCCGGAATCGAGATCCCCGAACGCAGTTGGGCATATCGGCTAGCTAAGCGCATTGCGTTCCATGATTTTGGGGTGTATACGCAGCATTTCGATCCGAAAAAATGGCAAGACCCAGAGGTTGTGCAGATCCAAATTCCCGAGAAAAAGTAAAGATGCTTTCGTTTAACCCGTACGCCGAAGGCTAGGCCGCGTTGGACTCGTCAATGCGAGCGCATTCGACCTGCGGTGAGCGACAACTTGTGATCACGAGCACGAATTACGACGACGATTTACGAGGTACGAATTAGGAGCTACGAATTCCACCGCGTAAAATTTTGGCAACGCGAGGTCTTCCTCAATTCCTAATTCCTAATTCGTAATTCCTAATTCGCACTTCTCAACCACTGCGTTTTCGAGTTGGAGCAGAAAATTCTTGCAATCGAGTCCACCAGCGTAACCGGTGAGCGTACCGCCTGCTCCAATCACGCGATGGCAAGGGACAATGATGGATAATGGATTGCGGCCATTAGCAGCTCCGACAGCTCGCGAGGCAGCTGGATTGCCAATCTGTTGAGCCAACTCGCCATAGGTTCTTGTCTCGCCATACGGGATCAACAACAGCTGTTCCCATACCGAAACTTGGAAAGGCGTACCGCGCATCTTGTACGGAAGGTCAAACGATTGAAGCTCGCCGGCGAAATAGCTTTCCAATTGATCGATGACGGTTTGAAAGAAGGAATCGACTGGGTTGCCTTCTGCAGCCGCCAAATCGAGGTCGCGATGGTTCGGTGGGAGGATGGTCAACAGAGTATCGTTTTCTGCGGATAAGCCCCAAGTACCTAATTCATTGGTCCATGTCACTTGTCGGATGGAAGACATTGGTCACAATACTCCTACAGAAGCCCCAATTTATCAGATACTGATGAACGATTGTCTACAATCGCAGTCTTCATGTCTAGCGTTTGGAACTGCAACTAAGCAAAAATGACTGCGATTATCCGATGACGATTCCATCTCTCACTCAGCTCCAAGATTGTCTGATTCGCGATCGACATCGTCTCAAACAACGGCATGCGCGTTTGCTCCAAAAAAGGGGCGACAATGAAGAGACCATTCAGCAATGGCTCCAGTGGCAACAAGCCGTCGATCAATCGAAACAACTTGCCGCCGATCGCGGCGCATCGATACCGAATCTCAGCTACGATCCCGATCTGCCGATTACCAAACATCGAGAAGAAGTCATCGAGCTCATCAAGAGTCGACAAACGATTGTGCTCTGCGGTGAAACAGGTTCCGGTAAAAGTACCCAACTGCCAAAGCTCTGCTTAGAGGCGGGGCTTGGTAAATATGGAATCATCGGTCACACACAACCGAGACGTTTAGCGGCGCGATCGGTGGCTACGCGTGTGGCCGAAGAATTGCAATCCAAAGTGGGCCAATTGGTCGGTTACAAGATTCGCTTCAACGATCAAACATCGCCCAACTCGTTGATCAAGTTGATGACGGACGGAATCTTGCTGGCTGAAACACAAGCGGACCGATTTCTGGATCACTACGATACGATCATCATCGACGAAGCTCACGAACGCTCATTGAACATCGATTTCTTGTTGGGATATCTTCATCAACTTCGCGGTAAACGTCCCGACCTCAAATTGATCATTACGAGTGCGACGATCGATGCGGAACGCTTCGCCGCTCACTTCCAAGATGATCTTGGACCAGCTCCTATCATCGAAGTTTCCGGTCGCGGTTATCCGGTCGAAGTTCGGTACCGCCCGTTGTTGGCCAACGAAAATGATGAAGAGCAAGATGCCGATGGTGAAGATCCCTTGTCGGGGATGGTGTCGGCAGTTGATGAACTGCTGGGCGAAGCATACGGCGATATTCTCGTGTTCTTGCCCACGGAACGCGACATTCGAGAAGGAAGTCGCCGCTTGCGAGGGCATTTTACCCGCCGCAATTGGAACGAACGCTTTGAGATCTTGCCCCTGTATGCGCGTTTGACGGAAGCCGAACAACAGAAGATTTTTCAAACGCACCAGAAGCCACGTATTGTGTTGGCCACCAACGTTGCTGAGTCTTCGTTGACTGTCCCCGGTATTCGCTACGTGATCGATACGGGTACGGCCCGCATCAGTCGATATGCACCGAAATCGAAAGTACAACGTCTGCCGATTGAGCCTATTGCACGAGCTGCTGCGGATCAACGAGCGGGACGTTGCGGACGAACGGCTCCCGGTATTTGCATACGCTTATTCAGCGAAGAAGATTATCAATCGCGGCCTCGATTCACGACTCCCGAGATTCGGCGCACCGATTTGGCTGCTGTGATTTTGCAGACCAAAATGCTGCAGTTAGGTGAGCTCGAAGATTTTCCGTTGCTTGATGCGCCGCAGCCGGAGATGATTCGAGATGCATACCGCACGCTGCATGAATTAGGGGCCATCGACGGCCATCGACGATTGACGGAAATCGGCAAACGACTGGGGCGCCTCCCGGTCGAACCTCGAGTCGGTCGAATGATCTTGGCGGCGGAAGACAATCACTGCTTGGCCGAAGTGTTGATTATTGCAGCGGCCTTGGAATGTCAGGATGTAAGAGTTCGTCCTGCCGAACATCAAGGGGAAGCGGACGCGCAACATGCAAAGTTTGTGGATCCATGGAGCGACTTCTTAAGTTACTTGCGTCTGTGGGATTTTTATCATGAACTGCGAGAAAAACATGGCAGCAGTCGCATGCAAAAAATCTTGCGATCCAACTATCTGTCGTTTCATGCGTTTCGCGAATGGTCGGACATCCAACGCCAATTACGGGAAACTCTCACCGAATCAGGCTTGAAGATTCCACCGCGTAAATTGCATTTGGAGCCATTGAATCCCAGTCGAATGGAACCCAAACTCAACGAGCGCGAAGCGGATAAACGCTCTCACAAAGAAGAACCGAAAAAGGATAAACGGCCGGATCGTCCTGCCGAGTACGAAGCCATTCATCGGTCGTTGCTCACCGGTTTGTTATCAGGAATCGCTCATCGCAGTGAAAAAGGTGAATATTCGGGCGCGGACCAAGTCAAAATGTTCTTGTGGCCAGGTTCGGGTTTACAAGCCCACAAACCGACTTGGATCGTATCGGCTGAAATTGTAGAAACCTCGCGCCGCTTTGCTCGAATCGTAGCGGAGATTGATCCCAGCTGGATCGAAGTATTAGCTCAGCATGTGGTGAAGAGAAGTTATTCCGATCCGCACTGGAGCGCCAAGTCACAGTCGGCGATGGTGTATGAAAAAGTGACCTTGTTCGGGTTACCGATTGTGATCGGGCGGCGTGTGGCACTTGCACCCATTGAACCAGCGCTGGCTCGAGAGTTGCTCATCGAAAAGGGATTAGTTGAAGGCGAACTTCAAACGTCTGCTTCGTTTGTAAAACACAATCGCAACCTGTTGACAGCTTGCGAAGATTTGGCGCATCGAACTCGGCAGCGAGAGTATGTGATCGATCCCTACGCAGTTATTCGTTTCTACAATGAGCAATTGCCTGAAGAGATTACCGATCGTGTCACGCTGGAAAAATGGGACCGCATGCACCGCCCTCCACTCAAAGAGGAAGGGCCAAAGCAGAAGAAAGCCGAAGTGAGAGATGATGCTTCGAGTCTGCCGTTGCCGCCCGATGGTGCACCTTCAGTGTGGATGCGTCCCAAAGATCTATTGGGCGAAGAAGCGGATGTGCCGCAAAAAGAAGCCTTTCCCGATCGCATTCAAATCGGAGCGACTCAGTTACCGGTCTCTTACCATTTTGAACCAGGGAGCGAACGCGATGGAGTGGGAGTTCGTGTTCCGGCGATTTTGGTTCCGCAGTTAACCGACGATCGCTTAGGTTGGATGGTCGAAGGGCTCTTGGAAGAAAAACTGTTGGCGATGATTCGCTCGTTGCCGAAACAGTTGCGACGCAATTTAGTACCCGCTCCTGATGTGGCGAAGTGGGTGGCCGACAAAATGCGAGCTGACTTTGCCAAGAAACCTTTCATGACGTTGGCATGTCAGTGGTTGAGCGAAAAAGGTGGTGAGGCAATTCGGCCCGAACATTTTGAAGGCGATAAGCTGCCGGACCATTTGCGCATACGTTTGGAAGTCGTCGACGATAAAGGGAAGGTGGTCGCACAAGGCCGCGATTTAGATCAACTCAAATCCGAAATTTCGGCTATCGTTCCCAAAGAACTAAAGGCGACATTGCCCACAACTTCGGGTGGTCAATGGCAAAAGACCGGCTTAACCGAATTGGATGTCGATCAAATACCAGAGAGTGTCATCATCGATCGAAGTGGCTTGAAGATTACTCTTTTTCCTGCTTTGGTCGACGAGGGTGAGACGGTCGGTTGGACATTAGTTGATCGTCCCGAAGAGGCTCAACGTCTATCAACGCAAGGTTGGTTGCGTTTGTTTGCGATCAAAGAGAAAAAAGAAATCAAAAAGCAACTCACCCATTTCCCCAATTGGAACAAAATTCAGTTGCAAGCCTCGACATGGTTGTCGGGAGAAAAGTTGTATCGAGCCTTAGGAGACGTATTGGTTCGGCGAGCTTTTTTGCAAGCTGAAAAACCGATTCGCAGCAAAGCAGAATTTCAGAAACGCATTCAAGAAGCGACTCGCCGTATCAGTATCGCCATTCAGGAAATGACCACGTGGCTTCCGACATTATTCGAACGTTATCATCAAGTTCGCTTGAAATTGGAAGATGCGCCGCAGCCGTGGCATGAAGCGACCGTTGACATGCGCGAGCAAATGAAATGGCTAATGAGCGAGAAAAATTTTAGTCGTACACCCTGGAAATGGTTGCAGCATTATCCTCGGTTCTTACAAGCGATCGTCTTGCGATTTGACAAATTGCGCACAGGTGGTCCAGCCAAAGATCGGGCGTTAATGTTGCAAATACATACCTATTGGAAAGATTGCAAAACACGAGTGGAAGGTTTGGATTCACTGCTTGAGGACTCGGACTTGGAAACGTATCGCTGGATGATCGAAGAGTATCGCGTTTCCTTGTTCGCTCAGTCATTAGGGACGTCAACGCCGATATCCGAGAAGCGTTTGCAAACGATTATGAAGACGCTGCCCGCACCACGGGGCGCGTAGCCCGACGCCGAACGGTTATGGCATCATAAGCTGTGCAAGTGTAGTACCGACATCCCATTCGTCCGCAAGGCGTCGTACTCGTCCTGCGGGCGAACAAGGAACTTGGTACCATGGGGATGGTCAAACGTATGATCTCCTAGCCTCCGCTCCGCTACGGCTACGGGTTAAACGATGGCAACGGGCTAAACCAACCTTATGTCGATTCGGCTCAAAAAGCGGGTAGAAAAAAAGCAAGATTGCCCAGTTTGCGACGAATGGACGGAACCGATACTCATTCTCAACTCTTTGAATCATATTAAGCTATGGAACTGGTTATCTCCAATCTTTCCAAACGTTATCCCAATGGTGTACAGGCGTTGGATAATGTCTCGATGACAATTCCCTGCGGTATGTTCGGTTTGCTGGGGCCCAACGGGGCAGGTAAATCGACTCTCATGCGAACCTTAGCCACGCTACAAGAGGCCGACAGTGGTTCGGTGCGTTTGGGCGACCTCGATGTACTAAACGACAAAAAAGGCGTGCGTCGAGTCTTAGGTTATTTGCCGCAGGAGTTTGGTGTCTACCCACGTACCAACGCGGTCGAGTTGCTGTCGCACTTCGCTTCACTCAAAGGGATTCCATCCAGCCAACGTCGCGGTGTGGTGGACGCAATGTTAAAGCGAGTGAATCTCTATCAGCATCGATTTAAAGCGGTCGCCAGTTATTCGGGTGGTATGCGACAACGGTTCGGAATCGCTCAAGCGTTGTTGGGCGATCCAAAACTTTTGATTGTGGACGAGCCAACGGCAGGTCTTGATCCTGGTGAGCGCTATCGCTTTTACAACTTGCTGGCGGAGGTGGGTGAGAGCGTGATTGTGATCCTCTCGACGCATATCGTGCAAGACGTCAAAGAACTTTGCACCAACATGGCGATCATTGACCAAGGACGATTGCTATTTTGCGGCGAACCAGCTGCCGCTGAGAGAAGATTGGTAGGCAAGGTTTGGCAAAAATCGGTTACCAAAACGGAATTGCCTTCTCTGCAAACGAAGCACCAAGTGATTTCGACGAAGTTAGTGGCCGGGCGTCCCTTAGTTCACGTGTTGGCTGACCATAATCCGGGTGATGGATTCGAGGCCGTTGAGCCTGATCTAGAAGATGTTTTCTTCGCAACCGTGCCGAGGGTCGCCTAATGTTTTTAGAATTCTTTCGCTTTGAAGCCCGCTATTGGTTGCGCGGTTGGATGCTCTACATCTTCATCGCGATCATGGCATTTATGTTTGCTGCGGCTGCGAGCTCTGATCAGGTGACTGTCGGTCAAGCGATCGGAAACACCTATCGCAATGCGCCGTTTGTGATTCAAAATTTTTATGCGATGGCAAGTATGATTATGGTGTTGTTGCTGACACCATTCATCGACTCCGCTGCGTCGCGTGATTTTTCTACGAAGTCGAGCGAACTGATTTTCAGTAAGCCGATTTCGAAAGCGGCCTTTATCAATGGTCGCTTCCTCGCCGCCTTTTTGATTTCTTTGCTCCCCATCTTGGGCGTTTCTCTGGGTGTGATTATCGCAGGCTTCTTGCCGTATCGTGATCCAGAGCAATGGCGGTCCATCGATTGGCAAGCCCATTTGAATAGCATTTTAGTTTTCGCGATTCCAAATTGTTTCATTTTCAGCACCATCATCTTTGTCGTTTCAGCGATCACTCGCAGCACACTCTATTCATTCATTGCTGCGCTTTCGGTGCTGCTGTTCTACGGTATTGCCAGCTCTTACTTATCCGATTTGGAAAATGAAAAGTTGGCGGCCATGATCGATCCATTGGGAATGGGGGCCTATATGGTCACCACCAAATATTGGTCGGTCGAAGAGCGCAACACGCTCTCCGTTGGCTTAACGGGTTTGATGTTGAACAATCGTTTGATTTGGATGGGCATGGCTGGGTTGCTGTACGTCGTAGGCTATTCATGTTTTTCATTTTCGGAACGTCGCAGTCGGTCGAGCAAGAAACAAGAACTGAAAGATGACGAGAAGGTCGTCTCCCAACCGTTTACGGGAGTGGCTTTGGCGAATAGTGGTTTCCGCAGCGAATTGAGTCAATTCTTCAGCCAGTGGCGCAATGACTTGCGCGGCGTGATTCGTAGTACTGTGTTTGTGGTGATGGTGCTGGCTTGCTTCTTGAACGTCATTCCTTCCGTGTGGTTCAATGCCACTGGTCGTTACGGAAATACTTCGTTCCCGGTAACGTATTTCCAAGTCGAGCAGATTCGTGGTTCGATGGTGATCTTTCTCATTTCGATTATCACGTTTTTCGCTGGCGTATTGGTGTGGCGTGATCGCGATGCCCGTTTGCACGAAATCACGGGCGCCCTCCCCTACCCCAACTGGATCAGTTATGCCTCGCGTTTACTGACGTTGGTGGTTGTGTTGGCCATTATTCTTAGCTGCGGCATCGCTGTCGGTGTAGCTGCTCAACTTGCTTCTGGCTACACACGCTTGCAGTTGGATGTCTATGTGAAGGAGCTATTGCTGCTTGATCTCACGCGCATGACATTCTTGTCGGTACTCGCTCTGTTGATGCATTCGATTGCACCGAACAAATATCTCGGTTACTTCTACTTCATTTTAGCGGTCCTCGCGAACGCCTTTGTGTGGGACATTTTGCGCATCGATTCACTCATGGTTCGCTATGGCCGATTACCGAGCTATATCTATTCCGACATGTACGGATTTGCTCCGTACAGTAAAGGGCTTTTGACCTTTGCGAGCTATTGGCTGCTGTTTTCGGGAATCTTGGCGTGGTTGACCGCACGCATTATGCATCGCGGCGTCCAGCAACCCCTGAAAGATCGTGTGCGAAAAACTTTCGCAGACATGAACTTTGCGTCGGTTGCGTTTTTGAGCATTGCGGTCATCGGCTGGCTCGGCGTGGGGAGTTGGTTGTATTACAACACCCAAGTTCTCAATCAACCACTCAGCTCGCGCGAACAAGAGGCTCGCCAGGTACGGTACGAGAAAGAGTACAAGTCGTTAGAAGCGACTGTCGAACCTGCGATTGGCGATATCCATTACAACATTGAAGTCTATCCAGAAGAACGCCGCTTGGTCATGAAGGGGGATCAGCAACTGATCAACAAGTCGGCTGGGCCTATCGAAATGCTTTACTTGTCGTTGAATCCAGAGTTTCGCAGCCAAGTTGAAATCGAGGGGGCCTCTTTGGTGAAAGATGATCAAGAACTGCAGTTCCAGCAGTATAAATTCGATCCACCCTTGGCACCTGGCGCGACGTCGCTCATGAAGTTTGAAGTTGCTTCGAAGACGCGCGGCATTGAAGACCGCCTAACCAATATTGAAGTGAATCAAAATGGTACGTTCTTCAATCAGACCATTATGCCGCAAATCGGGTATCAGGAAGGAGCTCAGCTCAACGACCCATCGAAGCGTCGGCAATACGGTTTGCCTAAAGTGGATGGTTTCCCTGCATTGACCAAGGATGATCCCAAGCAGTGTATGCATCACTACATTGGATCTGAAGGTTGGGTCAATGTAGAGACGGTCATCAGTACCAGCAGCGATCAGATCGCGATTGCTCCGGGCTCGTTGGTAGAACAATGGGAAGAAAATGGACGCAAGTTCTTTCGCTACAAGTTGGACCAGCCATCGCTCAATTTTTACTCGTTCATGTCCGCTCGCTACGAAGTGGCTCGCGACAAATGGAATGATGTGGATGTCGAGGTTTACTATCATCCCGAGCACAAGTGGAATGTCGACAAGATGAAGACGGCCATTCGTGATGCATTGGATTATTGCTCAAAGAACTTTGGGGCGTACCGACACAAGCAGGCGCGGATCATTGAGTTTCCTCGGTTTGCTTCGTTTGCTCAGGCGTTCCCAGGTACGATGCCCTACTCCGAAAGCATTGGTTTTATCGCTAACCTCGAAGATCCAGAGGATATCGATTTCGTGTATTACGTTGTGTGCCATGAAATGGCGCACCAATGGTGGGCTCATCAAGTGATCGGTGCGCGGATGCAAGGTGCAACGCTCTTGTCGGAATCGCTGGCTCAATATTCCGCCTTGATGATGATGGAGAAGAAGTACGGTCGAGAGATGATGCGCAAATTCTTGAAGTATGAAATGGACCGTTATCTGTCGAGTCGCGGTTCGGAATTCAATGAAGAGAAGCCATTGTTAAGTGTGAATCCGAATCAGGGTTATGTGCACTATCAAAAGGGTAGCGTGGTTCTTTACTACTTGAAGGAAATGATTGGTGAGGAGCGAATCAATTCGGTATTGAAGCGTTTGATCGAGAAATATGCTTACCAAGATCCCCCTTACCCAACGTCCTACGATTTGGTCGATGGATTACGGGAAGTTATGCCGCAAGAACTGCATTACTTGATCACCGACTTGTTCGAGAACATCACCTTCTTCTCTAATCGTGTGGAGACCGCCACCTATACCAAACAAGCAGATGGCACTTACAAAGTTGAGATGGAAATCGTGCTCGAAAAATCGACGGCCGATGCTAAGGGCAAATCGACTCCAGCAAAGTTAAATGACTGGGTTGAGGTTGGGGCGTATGCGAAGCCTGAACCAGGTAAGAAGTATGGTAAGGAGCTTTATCGCAAGCGCTTGCTTGTCGATCAGACTCCATGGAAAGTGGAATTTGTTGTGAATGAAGTCCCTGATCAAGTTGGTGTCGATCCTCATTATTTGTTGATCGATCGAGTGACTCAAGACAACATGAAGACAGCCACTTCGTCTAACCCGTAGCGGAGGCTAGGGTTATTGGGAGAGAGCTTCAATCCTGCGCTGTGTCGCGAGGCGCAGTAGGAAGCTGACGAGGCCGGAGCCTCTAATGCAGCGCGTACCCAGGCAGAGCCAGGGTACGAGGAGATGGGTCAAACGTGTAATCGCCTAGCCTTCGCTCCGCTTCGGCTACGGGTTAAACGATCCGCTCGGCGACGAGTTAAACGATCCACCACGTATCCGGGCTATGGTTGTGGGTTGATCTTTAGTTCATTGACCACTTCGTAGATGCCGGGTTCGAACGACATCAAGATGGCGAGTCGTTCGGCTTCTTCGACGCTGGATACTGTTCCGGTGAGGATGGCTTTATCGCCTGAGCGAGTCAGTTGAACGGAGCCGTTGGAAAGCGTGGTGACACGTTGTTCGGGAGTGATGCGATATTTGTCGGCCGGAGGCAACGCAATCACACCTTCCATGGAATCAATGTTGTTTTTCACGGCTTCGAGACGGGCTTGGCGTATCGCTGAACCTAGCGAGGCAAAAGAATTCGAATCGAGTTTAAGCCGTGGATAATACATTGCTTTCGGAGCGAGAGCCGGCAACGGTGGATTGATGCGAGCGGTGGGATCTGTTTCTGCTTTCAGCGATTCCGTGGCAGCAACAACTCGGCCTGTTCCCAATGCTTGTTGACTTCCGACAAAGCCAGCTTGTTCGCGGCGATCGGATCCCACAAAGTCGCGGCGTGATCGATTGCCACGCAGAAATCTTTCCGAGCCTTCGATTTCTCCAGTGGCTGTTTCAGCTGCAGCCGCCGCTGCTTGACCTGGACGCGGTTGCGGCCGCAAGGTTCCACCGAGCGAACGCTGTCCGAACATTTGTGCCTGTAAACTACATGGAAAAAACGCAAAAAGCGTACCAAAGAGCACAAAGGAAATGAATTGCAAACGGATCATGGCGTTTTCTCCTCGGTCAACACAGCGGCTGTTTTTTCCGTCGCTTTTGTGTCGCTTTCTTCAACGATGGTTTCCCCTGCGGGACTCTCTGGAGCGGCGTTGGTTCCTGGGTCCATGACTTGGCCCAAGGTTTGCCCAATGGCAAGTTCAATCACCGCGCCGTTTACTTTTAACTTGGCAACATCTCCCGCGACGCTGAGAAGGACAATGTCGCGAATCGGAATGTCAAGCTTCTGGCCGAGGTTGATAATCTGAGTGGACTTACCCTCGCCTACGTCAAACCACGCTTCCCCTTCACCGCGGCGATTAAATGTGAGAGCTTGCAATCGAATCGCCGCTAATGTTTTCGAAAATCCACGCGCGAAAATATTGCGTTGAACGAAGGAAGCTAACACGCTGGCCGAGGGTTCTTGTTGTGGATTGCGAATCCACTGGGTGAGTTGATCTTCACGTTCCGCTGCTTGGAGGCTAACCGCTTCGATGGTTAGGTTGGCATCGATTTCGTTTCCGTTTCCAAGCGGTATGAGTGTCAGGCTTTTTATTTTATGCAAATGACCGGAGCTCTCAAAATCGCGTACCCAATTGACCCACTTAGGTAGCGATGTTTTTCCATGCACGGAGTAGGAGATTCGATAACCGATGAGGCGATTCTTTTTCTTGGTGGTGCGAGATTTGATTTCTATGGGGACAGGCGCTGACGCGTCGATGGAGATACCCGCCATTTCGTGGCGTTCCATCAACTTCAGCAACCAGTCTTGGTAGAGTGAGCGAGCAACATCAGGATTGTAAGGGAGTGCTCGCCCGGCGAAGCCTTCCATTTTCTGGCTGATCTTTTTAGCAATTAATTGCGAGTCGGCTGCGTCCTGCAATTGCTTGTCTAGTTTTTCAAGTGCAACAGTAGCGTTTCGCGAAGGTTCTTCAATGTATGTGCGATACACATAATCGCCCACGTAAAGCAATGCGAGTACCCCGACACCAGCGAGTAACCATTTCGTTCGCGTGTTCATTGGGCACCTCCTGTCGCAGCGCTAGTGGTGGCCTTGTTTTCGGTCACTTGGTCACTAGTTTGCTTACTGTTTTGCTCACCCGTCTTGTCGCTGGCTGGTTTTACCTCAACCGCTTTGGGATCGAGATAACTGTAGGGATCATCTTTGGCGATCTGAAACAACGCGCGAGTTTCAAATTGCCAGGGGTATTCCTCGCCACTACCCTGTTCGCTGACTCGTTTGCTGGTTACCGTGAAGTGGGCATTGCGCAAGCTTTTTTCGAGTTCGGCGACACGTTCTGGATCGCTTACTTGGACTGACAAATCGATGACGCCATTTCCATCTTGAGCCGAGGCGGTGAGGCGACGAATGGTGGCGAATTGACCAGGTGGCAGATTGCTGGATAACGTTTGCAATTCATCGAGCCAATAGACTTGGTCCTTTTGCCATTGCTCGACCCAACGGGCCTCGTCTGCCTTTTCTTCTAACTTGTTGGCCATTTTCGAGCGTTCTGCATAGGTCGCTTGTTTGTCTGCAACCTCTTTTTCGAGCTCTTCGACATCGCTCCGCAACACATAACCGACGGCAAACAATGCCATCGCGGCCACACCACCCACCAGTCCCCTGCTGCGCCATGGATTTGGTGGAACGGCTGGTCGCTTGGGGGCAAGTAAGTTGATCGCGAGACGGTTGTCGAAATAATCGGTCAAAACTCCAATTAAAGAAGCTTCGCAATTGGTTCGGGATGATGTCTCATCGCGTTCCCAATTTTTGAGCGGCTCGACTCGTTGTATTGGTCCAATCCGGCGCTCGCTCAATGCATCGAGCAACGATTGAAAATCGCTGATAGCATCAACCAAAAACAGTTCGGGCGATTCGTTTCCAGGTTCAGCGGCAGCCAGCGCTATGCTACGTTGTAACTCTAAGCCGAGTTGTTCTGCCAAGACACCAGGATCATCGGCCGTAATGCGGAGCGTTCGCAAGAACATCGGGCTCGCATTGCGACATACCACAAGCTCAACTTCGCCGGAGTAGACGCTCATCACTACGGATAAAGCGTTATGCAAGATTTCTTGTTTGCGCAAAATGCTGACCGAAGCCATCAATCTCGGCGCGATGGCAACTAGCGAAAACTTGGCTTGTTTCGCGCGACTTTGCCATTGGGCGAGTTGCTTTTCGGAGAGTGAAAACGCGATGGCTTCTGTGGGGCGATTCCCTTCGCGACGTGAAATCAAGTAATCGGCGATAGGAGCACCGTCCGCATCACCTACCTGTTGCTCGACTTCTGCCAATACCAAGGCGGGTAGTTCTGTTTCCTCCGCGACCGGCAGTGGAATTGTGGTAAGTTCTAGTTCTGTACGTGATAGAGTCAATACAAGCTGCTGGCAAGCAATCTTTTGTTCTTTGAAGTGATCCGCCAATTGTTGCAGCGGCTCAGCGGATGTATCGCGCGCTAGATCGCCAGCTGCAACATATCGCAAAACATTGCCACGCTTTTGCGCTACAATGAAGTTGATTTCGCTGCGGCCAATGTGCACCGCTGCAACCGTTTTGTTCGACGCGCGTGCTGTGGGGAGGCGAAGTTTTAGATCGGGAATGGCAAATTTTATATTCATAGATTTCTAAAATCGTCCCCAGTTTTGCCAATGTTGGAAATGTCGAACACGAGTGGGAGTCACTCGTCCATCAATCACGGCTGAGGCACGGAAGGTAGGGCTAAGGTCATCGCGATAACCAATCACTTGGACCTGGTAGACATCGCTACGGGCAGCCAAGTACGGATAAAGTTGTTTGAGTGTTTGTAGGTTACATACACTTTGAGTGAACAACCAACCGATGTGATAGGCTTCGCTGGTGGGCGAGGTGGACTGGGTCTGACGCACTTGAATGATTCGCTGTGCAATCGCGGAGCTCACGCCGGGAATTCCCATCAGGACTTCCACAGGCGCGGAGTTCACGTCGACTACGCCAACGAGAAATTCCGTGGACGATACGGTGACGTCATCCAGTAACTTCCCAAGATAATCACTTTGCTGCGCCATTTCACTCAAAAAGGGACTAACAATCAGTTGTGGCGGCCCCGATTGTGAGGGTATCCGCACGACAGTGTCCAGCAGGTCGAGGGGAGTACGGAAAGTGCTTTTGGCCGGAAGCTGAAAATCGGGGGCTGGTATGGCCTCAGCGGCTCCGGTCGAGCCCGATGTCGTTTTGGAAGCGACGCCATATTGCCGTGCCAAAACAACGTAATTTGCCCATGAATCAGGCCAAACGGCGATGAGCTCGCTGTGCAGTTTTTGTAAATCGGGCTGATTTAAGAAAATGCGCTGCTGGCCTGTCCAACTCACATTTCGTTGACCGCTTTCCCAAGTCAGAAAATGTTCCCAAGCAGTTGGCGCCTTTGTCTCATTCGCAGATGATGAGTCCACTTCCGCCGTTGAGCCTTTTTGCGCCAACGTTCCGAGTTGTTGTTCCAAGAGATCCAGTCGATAGTTTCGATTCCAATCACCGCCGTTCCATAACCACGCGATGCGATCTGGAGCGGTGGCTTGTTTAGGTGTTTGTTGTGGCGCGCGGCAATACTCTAAAAAGATCGTTACCATCTCATCCGTTGCGCCGGGTAAGTTCAGCAAGGCACGTTTGGCACTCCCAGGTTGCAGTCGATCCCAAGCTAACAAGGTGGGGATATGCAATTTGGCGGATTCGTTCTCCATGCCATAACGGAAAGGGAGAGACGACGTTGCGCGATTCGGACCGGTGGATTCTATGGGTGGCGATAGAACTGAAAATCGCCAAGGTTCCACATCGGTCGTTTCATTTCCGCGATCTGATGCTAAGGTTCGTTCACCGAACAACGCGATGTTGTCTTCGAGGCTACCGAGCGATTGTCGCATCTGACCAGGGCGATCCAACAAGGAAGCGCATTGCTCCAGACCACTGAGGGCTGTTAGCTTGGCCTCTGTCTGTTCGAGTTGCATCTTCGCCATTCGATATTGGCTCTGCATATGATCTAGATAACCGTAAGCAGCCAATGCAACCAGTACAATGACCATACTGACCAAAAGCAGTGCCATCCCTTTGCGTGAAGTAGGCTGGGTCATTCCACAGACTCCTCCGGAAAGGTTGGTTGGTTCGATGGGCTGGTCCCAAAGGTCTCGTTCTCGTCCATCATTGTCGATGAACTCGATGAAGGAGAAACTTGTACCCAAGGTAAGCGAACGACGATTCGGATTTGACGAGGCTCTTGAAGCATCGCTTCGGATACATCGTCGTCGAGTTCGACTACCGGGACCTCTACTTCGTCCAATGGATCGGGTAGATCTGCAGAGGTAGCTGCGGAAGGCGTAGTCGATTCAGATCCTTCCGACAGCGTGGAAGCGGCGGCGTCGAGATCGTAAGAGAGTTCGATTGCAGCGGGCAATGAAGTAGAAGCTGATGCGGTCCAGGTTGTTTTCCAGGTTGAGCCATCGTGATAACGAAAACGCGGTCGGTAGAGCGGGCCAAGTTGCGATTGATTGAGTGATGCCGCAGTTTGCCCTATTTGATCGATACGATCTGATTGCCGATAAAGATCGTTGACGGTTAGAGTTGGTTCCGCAACCTCGACATCTGTCGTTGATGTCGCATTGGATTCACGCGGCGCCAGTGGTGCTTGACTGGTGATGGTGCGAGTCAACGATCCACCATTTTGCAATTGGTAATTTGCAACCACGTTGTACAAGCCGAGGCGCGTATAGCGATTCAAGGCAGCGGGGTCTTGTGTGGCCGAATCTGGTCGATTGAGAACTAATTCCTCAAGCCAAGGAAGCGGATCGATCGAAGGTGCGTAAGTGATCGAGAACCCAGTGGAGGTCCCTTGGAAAGAAATGGGAGAGGAACGCGAGCTTGAATTGGGACTTGATGTGGGTAAGGTTTCGCAAACATGCAGCAAATCCTCTTCTAACCAAAGTCTTGCGGAACGAATCGATTGCAATCGAGACGCCACTCGCCAACCCCGTTGCTCAGCATTGCGAAAGTTGTCAAGGATGGACCAAGCGAGAGCAGATAGTACGCCCAAGAGCACCAGCGCGATCATTAATTCCAAGAGCGAGAAAGCTCGGCGACGGTTCGTGTTGCACTGGTTCATAGATTCCCCTTGGTATTGGACGAATCCAAGGGAACGCGAACCCAGCGGCTGAGCTTATAAATCGGTTCGCCATTTGTTGTGTTAGGACGAGAAGGTGTCGAGCGGGAAATTTCGACTTGCACCAAGCATAAGCTTTGATCTTCTAGCAGTTGAGATTCGATACGATAGCTCCAATCTGGTGCTTCTTCGATCGTGCCTGATTGTTCGGTGCCAATGGCCGAAGGAGCAGCTTGCCATTCGTCAAGAACAGACTGCGCGAAATGATGCGCGTAGGTTAACTCCTCTGCCCGCATGGCATATTTGCTTCCCATTCCGATAATCGAGAAGAGTACCATTCCGCTCCCAGCTAAGATGGCTGTAGCGATGATTACTTCCAAGAGAGATAAGCCGCGCTGGCGAATCGGTTTCTTGGCAGGAGCAGGGCGAGATAATCTATTGAACATCGTATGGGCTCACCGTTTACTCTGCACGGAGAAAAGAAGAAGCCTCGATGCTCGAGTTGGCATCGGCGAGTTTGGTCAAGGTGATGAGCCCGGTTCCCTGTTGATACTGAAGAGCGAGACGTTTTTGTGTCGTTGTGTCTCGCAATATGATGCTGACATCTTTGGAAATTCCCGCTGGGGTAAACGGGATGTACCAATACCCCGAATTGGACGAATCAAAAGAGCTTACCTGCGGAGCTTCCGCTGCTGAATCAGCGAGATCCCTATTGGAGGAGCCAGAGGTGTCTGACAGCAGCGTGTCAGCAGAATCAACGTTGGCAGTTTCTGTGGGAAGGGACATGCTCCATACCACTTCCTCGATCACGATGTCGGGAGGTAGGGCAAAGCGATATTGAAAAGGTGGTCTCGGTTTTTTTAGCAAGACGTTGGAGTTGGTGTCAGCTGAATCGGAAGCAGTGTCGGTTGTGGGAGTAGGAAGATCCAATTGATTGGCCAAGAGCGTTTCCCAGGATCCCATCACGATGGTCGAGGATTGTTTCTCGAGTCGCAACATGGTGAGTTCAGCCCGAAGCACAGCTTGATAGCGGCATTCGTCGAAGAGTTCGCGTAGACTTGCGGCGGCTTGTGAGAGTGGCGTATCACCCAGCGGTTTACGCAGGTTAGGCCAAGCAATGGCCATAAGACCAGCGATCACTGCTAGAACAATCAAAAGTTCTAGCAGTGAGAAACCCGTTGTTGAGAATCGTCGAGCCTCCGTGCGCGCACTACGCTCGATCTTCACTATCACGTGATCCGCTTATGCCTATTCTTTAGAGCTTGATGCGGAGGATGGTGAATCGGAGGATCCAGATTGGCTGTTCGAATCACTTTCCTCTTCGCCGGCGGCAGCTTGGTTGGCAATATCATCTTCGTTGCCCGCTTGTCGATCGGGGCCCATCGAGAAGATGCGAGGGAAATCGCTTCCATTTTCTTCGGTGTTGAATTCGTATTGGAATTCACTTCCCCAGGGATCGATAGGAAGTTTGGAGCCTTCGATGTAAGGGCCTGACCAATTGCGGGCTAGTTGCTCATCTTCGGGAGCTTTCACCAGAAGTTGCAAACCTTCTTCGGTGGTGGGATAGGTCTTCATATCCACCGCGTACATTTTCAGTGCGGAAACCAAATTGCCGACCTGCACTTGAGCGGTTCGAATGTCGGCTTTCTTTTGTGAACCAAGCAAACGGGGACCTACAAGGGCAATGAGGCCCACCAAAATGATCAACACGATCATGAGTTCCAATAAGGTCAAGCCTTGGCGGGATCGAGATGCAGCACGTTTCATAAGAGACTCCTTTTGTTCTCAGGTAGGATTTCGGCCTCCGTGGGCCGGCTGGCTAATGGTTAGTTTACAGTCGAATTCAAATCAAAAACGGGTAATAAAACACCCACAATAACAAACATGACCATGCCCCCGATGAGCACGAGCATCAGTGGTTCAATCATTCGCACCAAAACTTCGAGTCGACGTTCGATGCGTTGATCGATGCGGTCTGCAATTTTTACTAAGACCTCATCAAGTGTATTCGATTCTTCGGCGATGCGGATCATGGCCATCACCTGTGGCGGGATCAAGCCGCTAGCGGCCAGTGGCTTCGAGAGAGTGTCGCCCGAGGTAATGTTCTCAGCGGAGGCGAGCATCGCTTGTTCCAATAACTTATTGCCGGTCGATTCACTGCTGATACGTAGCGACTTCAGTAACGGTACGCCGTTGCGCAACATCGTTCCGAGGATACGGCAAGCGCGGGAGACGGCGGCATCGTGAAAGATGCTTCCCAAAACGGGAACCTTTAAGATGAACCGATCGAAAGTCATGCGACCAAAATCGGTCTTGAGCCATTTCGATATACCGAAACCAATTCCAAAGATAACAACTGGAATCAGCCATCCCCATTTCAACATGATATGGCTCATCGCGAGCAAGATAACGGTAACTAACGGGAGGCCTGCCCCGGATTGCTCCAGACGATCGAAGAATGGTTGGAACTTGGGCACCAAAAAGGCAATCATCAAACCGGTGATAATCGTACCGACGAAACCCAGAATGAGCGGATAGGTGAGCGCACCCAAAATCTTGGACCGCATCTCATCTTGTTTGCGCAAAAAATGGGCTGTTCGCTGCAAGGCCTCTTCGAGAAAGGCACCTTCCAAACCCGCTCGAACCATACTGAGCGTTAGTTCGGAAAACACATGTGGTTGAGCGGCCATGGCTTGATCGAGATTGGCACCTTCGGCCATCGCATCGTGCACACTCTTCAGCGCCACTTTTAATCCATTATTCACGGATGCGTCGGAGAGGATTTGCAGCGCTTCGAGCATCGGCACACCGTTGCTCAAGAGGTCGGCCAATTGAGTACAGGCGTCGGCAACTTGATCCTTCTTGACGCGAGGTTTGAATTCCCAGCGTTCAAGGCCCAAGCTCTTTTTGGTCGAGTCGGTTACCGTTAACGGAAATAGCGAACGCTGACGCAACCTTTGCAGGGCTTCGATCCGCGTGGTGGCAGAGATAGTCCCTTCGGTGCGCTGTCCTTGCAGCGTCTTAGCGGTATATGCGAAGTCTGGCATGGAGGCACCACATACGATTAATCAGCCTTGCTCACTCGCAAGACTTCATCCACAGTTGTGATTCCATCCAAGACCTTCTGCCATCCATCGGCGCGAAGTGTTTGCATACCAGCTTTCATCGCAGCTTGTTTGATCACTTGCGATGATACTTTTTGTGTCGCTAATTGGCGTACTTCTTCATTAGAAACCAGCAATTCATAGATGCCCAAACGCCCGCGATATCCGTTACCGCGACATTTTTCGCAACCTACTGGCTTGTACAAAATGAGATCGGGATCAAGACGCGAATCGAGAGGAAAATCATCGGGCAATTCTTCGACCGACGGATGATAAGGTCGACGGCATTCTGGACAAAGCTTGCGCACCAAGCGTTGAGCCATCACACCTTCTACGGTGCTTGATACCAAGAACGGCTCGACGCCCATATCGCACAAACGCATGAAGGCACCCGCAGCATCATTGGTGTGCAAAGTGCTGAATACCAAGTGACCCGTGAGCGAAGCTTGTGTCGCGTTTTCGGCGGTTTCCAAGTCGCGAATTTCGCCGACCAGAACCACATCAGGGTCATGACGCAGAATGGCTCGCAAGCAACTGGCAAATGTCAGGCCCACTTTGTGATGCACTTGAATCTGATTGATCCCTTCGAGTTGATACTCGATAGGATCTTCAATCGTAATGATCTTGGTATCTTCGGATTTAATTTCGTTGAGAGCGCTGTACAACGTGGTCGTTTTACCCGAACCCGTTGGTCCTGTTACCAACACAATGCCGTGCGGCAGATTGATCAACTTTTGGAATTGTTGATACACGGTCTCGGACATGCCGATACCACGCAAAGAGAATTGCAAATTCGACTTATCCAGCACACGCATAACGACGCTTTCGCCATGCAACATCGGAATGATCGATACGCGAATATCTATTTCGCGACCTGAGATTCGCAACTTGATACGTCCGTCTTGCGGGACTCGCTTTTCGGCAATGTTGAGCTTCGCCATGATTTTCAAGCGGCTCACAATCGCATTGCGAAATTGATTCATCTCCGATGGCGTCGGTTGGCGTTGCAGAATACCATCGATACGGTAGCGAATCTTAAGGCCATTCTCTTGCGCTTCGACATGAATATCGCTGGCTCGCGCTTCGATCGCTTCGCTGAGAATCTCATTCACCAAGCGAACCACAGAAGCTTGTTGGGCTTCTTCAGCATCTTCCGAGCCGTCGACGTTGATGTCTTCCAACATCTCGACATCGCCGCTCTGTAGGCGTTGAAGCGCGATCAAACCATCGACGGTTTCAGCACCCACACCCAAATACTTTTTGATCAAGCGGCGTACGGCATCGTTGGTAGCGACAACTGGTCGAACTTCAAGTTCCAGAGCCGAGGCTACGGAATCGAATGCATTGAAGTCGAATGGATTGCTGACCGCCAATCGCAAGTATTGTTCGGTTCGCTCCAATGGAAAAACTTCGTGCCGATGGATGAGCTTGATCGGAAACCCTTCCATCGCAGTAGGGTCCACTTGCACGTCATCGGTTTCGAGATATTCCAAGCCCAAAGAGCGGGCTGTCTCGATTAATAAGTCACGTTCCCCTTCGAATTCCCATTGCTGTGCCAAAGACTGCAACGAGGTCTTGTCGCGCAAGCAATCGGCCACATTGCGCAGCTGATAGGGATCAAGCGAAGGAGTCACGGATGTGGTATTGGTAATCATGACTTTAATGGTGAGCTCATACTGCCAAACGATAAAAGAATCGATTCATTTCGATGCTTTGAGTTTGGTCAGACCATCCATGGTTAGGGTGTAGGTGGGAGTAAAGTAGGTGGGTTGGGACTCACTTGTTAGGCATTTCGAAAGGCTTCAAGCGATTTCGATTTGCGAAACGAACGTTTTCGCGTTTGCTCTAGTTTAGGTGGGAGGGAAAGAGCAGACGTTCCAACGCTATAGCGAGGTTGGATCTTTAGGGCTCCTGTCCATCATGGACAGCGAACGATTTCTATAAGATCCGTTAATTACTGTGACAAATTGTATCGGTTAGGTCGATTCGAGTCAAACCGGAAATGCTGTATGTGCGATCACTGCCCCCTTTGTCTTGGGGTGCGAAGGAGCATCTGCAAGGCATCTTCGATTTGTTCTGATTTCGACTCGCGAAGCCGAATGACTTGAATTTGGCGCGATCGCTGCTCCCCTGCGCGCTGGTCAATAAGCTGGACAAAATTGCGGATTTCCTCCGATAATTCAGCGGGGGCACGCATCACTATCGAGTTGGAAGTTGTTTCTACGCCTAGAGTTAGGAGCGGTCCCACCGTTTCCGCATTGATTTGTTGCAAAATTGTGGCCACATCGGCGGATATACCCTCTGGAATAGTGAGCGGTTTTCGCCCGCCATCGCTTCTCAATTGGTTGGCATACACATCTTCCAAGACATCGATAACCCGTTGGGCATCTGTGTTTTCCACCGAAAGTAGTGTGGGCTGCTCGAGTTGCAGCTGATTAATCAGCTCGTCGGAATCCAAAACGGAGAGCAATTCTTCAATCACGGTTCGGTCCGCATTGCCGCCATACATCACCAAAGCGTTGATGCGAGTGTCAGCAACGAAGGTGGTGCGCATAAGCGAACTGGAGGTAAATCCACTGCTGCCGCCTGCGGTCGAACCGCGACGGAACAAGGAGGTGAAGAGTTGTTGCAATTCATCTGCATCAGCATGTCGCAGCATGTAAACCGAATAGTTGCCCGTAGATGCCGCAGGTAAAACGGGCTGTCGCATACCCGCAGCGAGGAGCGATTCGAACTGATCTAGGGCAGCGACATCTTCCGAAGCGATGGTCCATTGTCGATCGCCCGGAATGACCACTACGGGAGGTGCATCCGCACTAGCTCCAGCGGGTTTCGTCGGCACAGGCGCAGGCTCTTGAATCGGATCGGGATTGGGACCGCGAGGAGGTTTATCCGTGTTGATATTTGCGTTGGGTTGAACGCTTGGTGGAGCAGGCGATGTCGTGGGGGTGGCCTCGTTCGGTACGCGAACAATCTCCAGCGGATTATTGCGAACTTGGGGCCATACCTTTTGCAATTGCTCTAACAACATTTCAGAATCGCGTTGAATAGGGACGGTGCGTACGCGACCTCGAACCGCAGGAGTCGCTCCACTGGTCAATGGCTCGCCCATCTTCTCAAGCAATTGTCGAATCAACACTAACTGCTCCTTTGTACCGCGTACTAGCACTTGGCTATTCGCGTCATCTTTGTTGACCGTAGGCGAAGTGGCATAGGGTTCATCCGCAAAGAGGGAGTTGATCGCAGTCTGAATCGTGTTCGGGTCGCTATTGCGCAATTGAAAGATCTCCAGATCGCGTTCTGGTGGTGCGAATTGTTTGAGCGTTTCTTCTACCAACTCAAGTTGTTCGCTCGAACCGATGACCACTAATTGTTCTTTGAGCATATCCCAGGTCACATTCACTTCAGGGAACGCATCGGGAAAAAGTGCTTCTACGCTTTCAACGATGGCATCCCCATCGGCACCACTCAACGAAAACGCCTTTAATTTTCGACCTGCACCAGGCGTTTTGACCACATCCATTTGCTGAATGATTTGTTCGGCGACGGTCAAATCATCGGGTGTTCCCAACACAAAAACGGCACCCGTGTTTTCATCAAAACTCACGCCGACCGTGGAGCGGCGACCAAAAGCCTCTTCTAAAGAATTGGCGACTTCGGCAGCGTTTGAATGCTGCAACATAAATGTCTTAAGAGTCGGTTTGCGTTTCAGTGATTGATTGGTGGCATCAATCAACTGCGCGATTTCAATATGTTCGGCTTCGCTCGCCGTAACGTACAGAGTGCCATTGGTATCATCTGCCGAAATGGTGGCCCTTGGGAAGCTGGTTCGCAGCGCTCGTTGCAATGCGGTTGGATCAGCTTCCTTCAGAGGATAGCCTTTGGTCGTGAGACTCGATGACACGCTTTCTTCCATCTGTTTGACCATCGATTCAACGATTTGGATCTTTTCGCTGGAAGTGGTCACGACAATTGTATTGGCTTCATCATCGGCGGAGACGCGAATTTCCTCGTCCATTTGTTCAATCGCTTCTGCCACGCTATCCGCAGTGGCTTTCTTGAGCGCGATGACGATCGTTTTTTCTTCACCTCCGCTGGCGTTATTGTATTGATCGATCATGGCTTGAATCTTCTGATGATCTTCTTCAGAGGCGGTGGCCATGACCACCGAGGTTTCGCGGCTTCCGAAAATCGTTGCTTCAGGTAACATTTCGGAGAGCACAAATCCGAATCCGCGACCCGTTCCTCGTTTCAATTGATAAATGCGAGTTTCGCGTACATTCGAAATCGGTTGATCGTAGGACTTCATGAACTCAGCAATTTGCTTATGTTCTGCTTCGGTGGCCGTCGCCGCAATTTTCTTTCCAATCAAGTCAGGTGCAACCGTCGCTTTGGGCAATAGCGAAATTAGCACGCGGACCGCTGCTGCTGGGTCGGCATATTTCAAAGCATAAACTTGAGAGGAACGTTGCGAAGGTTGATTGGCTGAATCAACAAGCTTTTGAATTTCAGCTTGTTCGGGTTCGGTGGCCGTCACATAAAGATCGCCATTGACAGCGTCAGCAGCCAATGTCGCTTTCGGAAAACTCACGGCAAGGGCGCGTTGCAGCGCAACGGGATCTGCGCCGGAAAGTTGATACCGTTTGGTGACGGCAACAAAGCCGTCATTCGCTTCCAGTTGCTTTAATAGAGCTTCAATTTGAGTGGTGCGCTCCGCAGATGCCGTGATAATGAGGCTATTCGTAGGTAGGTCTGTGGTGACCTTAATGAGCTCATCGATTTGTCGAACCGCTTCGGCTGCGCTAGCGGCTTTAGCTTTCTTGAGAGTGATGACCGTGGTCGTCTCGTCACCACCACTGGTTTTGTTGTACTCTTCGATAATCTTCGTAATCTTCTCATGATCTTCAGCGGTAGCGGTAGCCATTAGAACAGGCGCGTCGCGGCTGCCAAAGACAGTTGCGTTGGGGAGCATTTCTTGAACTACGAACGACAAGCCACGTCCACTACCACGTTGCAGAGGATAGATCTTGGTTTCTCGTTCATTGACGACGGGCATGTCATAGGAGGTGATGAATTCGGCGATTTGCTGTTGCTCGCTCGGAGTGGCAGTAGCGGCAACTTTTTTGCCAATCACATCGGCGGCGAGCGTCGCTTTTGGCACGAGGCTTTGCAAAACGCGAACTGCTGCCGTTGGATCGGCGAATTTCAGTGCATAGACTAAGCTCTTCCGCTTCTGACTTTCAGGCAATTCCTTCTGTAAAGATTCCAGAACTTTGCGAACCTGATCGATTTGCTCTTCGGTTCCAACCACCATCAATGTGTTGGATGCGACCAATGGTGTGAGTGCAATCGAGGTGCCGAGAGCGGCTCGCAACGAGTTGGAAACGCTGGTGACGTCAGCTTGATTGAAGTCGAGTGCAAACAGTTCCATGCGTCGTCCATCAGGTTTCGCTAACGCATCGGTCAAGATCTTCAACGTTTCGACCACACGTGGATGGACATCGGGAACGGCTTGTACGGTAAGTTCGGTGGTTTTAGTAGTGGGAATGATTTTCACATCGGTACCGAGTGCACCTACCAAGACTTCGGCTGCTTGCGTCTTATCGACTCCTGCCAATGGATAGATGCGTAACGCGGCTTTGGTAGGTGGAGCGGTTTTCGATTCAAGTTCGGCGATCCAGCTCTCAACTTTGGCTTGATCACCCTGAGTGGCTAACACGACGATCTTTTCAGTGGCCGCGTTGGGAAATAATTTCGCCGTTGGGGCCAGCGATGTTGCGATCGTGGTAAGTTGCGTGATCAACTCACCTCGAATCGAATAGATCTTGAATGTCAGGCCGGTAGTTTCTTGATAGCTCTTTTCGAGAGATTCACGGAGCTTCTCAATTTGTTGATGCCCCTCTTCGGTATCCGCAATGATGACACGCGTGGCCGTGGGGGGGGACAACAATCGCGCTTGCGGACGAGATTCGGAGAGAAGATTCGAAAAGGCTGCGGGATCAATGCTTCCCAAATCGTAGACTTTGAATGTGACCGAACCGACTTCGATATCAGCGCTCTCCACCAAAGATTTCACCAACAATTCGATTTGCTGATGTTCGTCGGGTGTGGCTAACACAACCAGGGGTGAGATCAAGTCAGTGGCAGGAGTTACGACAGTGATCGTTGTCGAAATCGATGTGAGTATCGTAGGGAAAGTAGCGCGAAACTTTTTCGGCAAGTCATAACGCTTGGCTATGCGAGACATGCCAATATCGGGGGCCTCGAGCAATTGCTTAACGGCATCACCGATACGAGCCTGCATTTCTTTGGTCGCTAGGGCCACGATTTGCCCACTGTTACTATCGACTCCGATCGCCGCACCTGGGAAGGTGGCCACTAAAGCCAAACGAATCAATGGACTGCGATGGGTTGGGACCTTGTAGACTTGAAGAACTTGCCGCCCTTCTGACTTTTGATTGAGTTGTTCGAGGGCTTGCGAAATGCGTTCGTGTTGTGCGGCGGTTGCCCACACAAGAATGGTTCGGTTCGTTACATCTGTACTAATGATTGATTTCGGAGCAATTTGGGCGAGTATGCTCGGCAAAGTGGTCAGATCACCATAGGGAACTTCGTACGTCTTAGCATCAATCACGTCTCCTGTTTCGCCCGAAAAGAGTCGATCGAGTGCGGATTGCAATTGTTGATGTTCCTTTAATGGACCTGTCGCCAAAATTTGATTATTGGTGCTGTCTGCCGTGAGCTTTAACTTTGGGAACATCGTTTGCAAAGTTGTAACCAGAGTAGCTGCTTGCAAATTATTTCTCATGGCATACGTGCGTATTTCCTCGGTTTCAAGGGCCGCGCGAGGAATGTCGAGCTGTTCGATGGTTGCTTTGATCCGCAATTGATCGGAGAGAGAGGCGGTAGCGATCAGTTGCTTTCCTTCGACATCTACGACGATCACAGCCGTAGGTATCGCAGTGGCCAACAACGTTTTGAGGTTCGTTCCATCGATATGTTGCAAGGGATACGCGACCAGAACTTTTTCTTGTGTCGATACAGGCATCTGTGAGATTTGCTCGATGGCTTCGGCAAGCTTGGTGTGGGTTTCATCGTTGGCCCATACCAACAAACGATTGCCGGTTGTGTCAGGGATCACCTTGGACTTGCCAAGCAGATCCGCCAGCATCGTTTGCAAGGTGGCAACAGGAACCTGATCCACGGCGTATGTTTGTAGCCGCGTCGGAGTTTCGGTTGGCATCTCGCTCGATAACTGATCGAGCAATGCCTTGAGTTGCTCATGATCGGATTGTGTACCCCAAGCGATCAATTCACTATTGGTGGTCACCGGCGAGAGTGTTACGTTGGGCAACATCGCTTTAGTCGCTGTCTCTACAAGTGGCCAACGCTGCTGTTGCAATGGGCTCAGAGGATAAATGGCGACGGTCCGTTTATCTGCGACGGGCAAGAGTTTTTTTAGCTCCGGAAGCATCGACTCTAAACGTGTTTGTTCTGTCGCGGTGGCTAGCGCTAAGAGTTGCTTTTGTTCCGCATCCAGCCACAAGCTGGCATCCGGAAAGGCTTTGGTAACTTGGGCTAGCCAAGTTGCAGGTACAATTTGATCCAGCGGGTATACTTTCAGCTGGGGAGTCGACTCGGCGGGTTTCGTCTTATACGTAGTTACAACTTCATCCGCGAGTTGCAAGTCGGCGTCGCTGCCGCGAACGATGATGATTCCACTCGCATCATTGGATAGGACTTGCGAGTTGGGTAGCATCGCCTTAAGTGCTAAAGTCACTGTTGCCGATTGAGTTGAGAGCAACTCATAGCTTTTGACCATCATGTCTTGGCTGGCAACCGGACTGCCGACCGCTTCTAGCAGCTTAGCAATCTTCGCTTGATCGAGTGCGGGTGCTGTGACGATGACTTTTTTGTTGACCGCGTCAAAGCTCACGAAAGCTGTAGGGGCAACGGCTACAATTTGTTTTTCAAGTGCTACGGCATCAACATTCTCTACCTTGTACGACATCGACTCCAGACCAGGAGACTCGGTTGAATCTTTCTGCATCTGCGTAATGGCGGTTTGAATGGCTGTCTGCTGAGCAGGAACTAAAAACGCGCTCAGCACACGTGTCTTATCATCCACCGTGATTTGTTCGCTCGGAATGAGCTTCTTGATGGTCGCCAAAGTCGATAGCGGATCTAGATTACCCAGAGGATAGGCGGCGAATACAGGGGCCGGTTGTGGTTCAGGTCTGGGAGGCTGTGGTGGCGGAACGGGTTCAGGTACCGATGCAATCAACAAATTGATGGTTTGCATTTTGCCTGCAGTTTCAATCACCAGCAGTTGGCGACTTTGCGCCAGTGGTACCGCTCGGCCATAGTTGCTCAGGTAAGGTTGAACTTCGGTAACTACGGCATCGATCGGACGTTTTCCGAGTGGGAATAAAACGCTGACGAGTTCGAAGCGACCACGAGATGGAAGGTCTTCCAGTTTAATGCGGGGAATGAGTTCAATCGGAATGTCAGTGGTCAGTTCGATCACCGTCAGCATTCGATCACGACGGAGCAACGTAAAGTTCTTGGTCAACAAAACGCTATTGAGAAGATCGATGGCCTCGGTAGGCGTATACGAACGATTGTCCGAATAGGTGAAGGTTCCAGACGGCGCGCGATCCATGACCAAGGTGAGATTATCTTGACGCGCGAACCACTGCAGCACATCGGCCCAACTCTGCTCGCGAAACTGAAAGCGGAGTTTTTGTTCCGGAGGAGCCGCTTGAAAAGCTTTCCATTGATCTGCCGTTAATGACTCTTGAATTTGTTTGTCGATCGCCGAGAGATCTGCAGGTTTTTCGGGCGTGGCTTGACCGACTAATTCGAGTCGTTGCTGAAGTAAGGATTGGATCTTTGCGCGTTGTGCATCATCGAGCCCCAATTGGTCAGCCACGTCCGGATGGACCAAGCGAGCCAAGTCGGAAGCGGTCTGGGCTGGAAGTGTTCCAGAAGTCGCAACAACAAAAGCCAATAGGACGCTGCACCTAACGGCGAAGCGTTGACACGATGCGGTGAGCATGCGGAATCTTTTCAGGTAGGCGGGAAATTCAAAGGAAGGACTTCGGTCCGGCAACGGTTTGGGAGTTGCGACCGACTGTCTCTATAGGTTAGTTAAATGGCGGGCTTTGGTAAAGAAAATAGTCCCGCTAGGGTTGTGTCTAAAGAGGGGGGCTTGGTTGAGCGTTTTTGGGTGTAGACTGCATTTTTTCCAGGGAAATTCGAGCCTTTTCGTTCTTGGGATCGAGAGCCAACGCAGCTCGATACCAGTTCGCGGCAACATCCAAAAGTTGTAGTTCCAGCGCGGTGTCGCCTAATTCGGTTCGAATGGAGGCATCTTCGGGTTTCCCAGAAGCGTCTTGGTGAAGCTTGGCAAAGCGTTCGCGGATGAGTCGAATTCGCTCCGCTTCGGCGGCTTCTTGGTCGGCCAACTCGTTCTTTTCGCCGCGTCTGAGCGCTTGGGATAGTTTGAAATGCGCGGTGAAATCGAGAGGGTGAGATTGAGCGGCGCGCGTGAGCGTGGCGATCGCTCCCTCGATGTTACCTTTCTCTAAATCCAAAGTTCCCCGCAATAGGAGAGCTCGAAGATGGTTTGCATCGACAGCTAACACGAGATCAAGTTCTTGAATCGCTTCATCATTCTTGCCGAGACCGGTGAGGCATTCCGCCTTGAGCACACGAACATCGTTGGATTCGCTGCAGCGCGTGACGGTTTCGAACGCCTGTTGATAGTTGCGTGTCTTCAGCAGGCATTCGGTAAGCTCTAAGAGCACGTCTTGTTGAGTCTTATCGGAAAGCTCGCGCTCCAAAGCTTGTTGATAATACTTGGCCGCATCTTCGTATTGCTCATTGTCTTTATAGACCAGCGCGAGCAATCGAAGCGGTCGGCCATCTTTAGGTTCTAATTTGCTGAGTTCACGCAAGTGATAAACCGCATTGTCTGTTGCACCTAAATCATAGAAGTGCATCGACAGCGATCGATGCGCGGGTGCCAAGTCGGGCTTGGCGGCAATGGCATCGAGCCAATAGTTCGCGGCTAGCTGTGTATTGCCAATCGCATACAGGGCAGCTCCCAACCAATGCAAGGCTTGCGGGCGCAACTCGACATCATCTTTCGCTTCGGAAAATGCTTGTTCGGCGGCTCGCGGTTTGCCCATGATCAGCATCAAGCGTCCTTCGAGCAGAGCGCGGCGCGAGGCTAACGTGGGATCACCTTGCGAGAGGGCAATGTATTCAAGTGCAGGTTGAGTTTGAGCTTGATCGAGAGCGTTCATGGCAGTGAGCCAATCGTCTTTGGTCAATCTCACGAGTTCAACGGACGGTTTGGCCGTAGTTCCTTGAAAAAGATAGTCGAGCCGCCAAACTTGCCAACCGAGAAATAGCAGCGTGGCAACGCAAAAAATTGCGGATGCGAGGTGTGCGTATTTCTTCATAGTAAAGTATCCAAAAAACTAAGTAAGAACCGGTTCAGTTCGTTGGTTCTACAACAGTCATCCACGGAGTGAGCTTCTCCGCAGCGATTTCTTGTTCCAGGCCTGATGGCCAACGAATGACGAGCTTTTGTGGCTCAACTTCGTTAGGCCAAGCAAAAAAGAGTTTGTCTTCAGGGGAACTTAAATAACTGCTACCACCCTTGCGATAGCGGACCAGGGGTTGTTCATTAGTAACCAATGTGGCCGTCGCGCCGATGGGGTCACGGCTGGATCGCGTTCCGATCAGCTTAAGTACTAAGAAGTTCGCAAATTGTTTTTCTGCATGTTGGAGCAACGCAGCTGGTGCATTGAGGTTGGAGATGACAATGTCCGGATGTCCATCGATGTTGAAGTCGCATAAAGCGAGACCGCGACCTTCGTGATCCATCGCAAAATAATTCGGAGCTTCAAATTTTTGGCGAATGAATTTGCCTCGCTGATTGAGAAGCACCAAAGGTTTTTGTTGGCGACTGGCATGCATCGGATATTTGATGACGTGACCGTTGGAGATGACAATGTCTTCCCATGCATCGCCATTGACATCTACGAACGTCGTACCAAAGCCTACGAATAAACCTCCCAGCGCGGTGATGCCACTGGCTCGACTGACGTGCAAAAAGAAACCAGACCCTTCATTTCGATACAGGGCAAAAGACTCGCGTTCATAATTCGCGGCCCACAGATCGGGGCGTGCGTCGCGGTTATAATCGCTGAGATCAACGCCCATGCTGCCGTTGGGGATTCCATCATCGTCAATAGCAACTCCTAAGCGATGTGCTTGTTCAATGAGCTTGCCGTCTTTATTGAGGTAGCAGAAATTCGGTTCGGTATCGTTGGCGACATAAATATCGAGCGAACCATCTTGGTCGATATCGTGAAGTACAACACCTAAGCCCTTCCCTCCTGATTTGAGTCCATAAGCGGTCGATGCGACTTCAAAGGTTCCGTCGCCACGATTGATGTACAGTGTGTCGTCGAGTCCCTTAAAGTCACCGGGCGAACATACTTCCTTTTTGGAGCGATCGGGAACAAAACAGGCTGGGTGATTTTCCCAACTCCAATTCACATAATGGGCGACGTAAAGATCGAGCAGTCCATCGCCCGAGATATCGCCCCACGCCGCGCTGCTGCTCCAGAGATTGTCTGTTAACTGCGCTGAGTCGTGGATTTCTTGAAACGTGCCGTCACCTTGATTCTTCCAGAGGAGCAATCCACCATAGCCCGTGACGAGCAAGTCGGTGAAACCATCGTTGTCGAAGTCGCTGGCGCACGCGCCATGAGAATAATGGGGATGTTCGATTGTGCCGGCAGCCGTCGTAACATCAACATAGCGCTGACCATCTCGGTTCAAGAATAGTTTTCCAGGGAGACCAGGAAGAGATTGGTCACTGATTTTTCCTCCGCCGGGAAAGAATAGGTCTGGGCGTCCATCGTTGTCGAAATCGAATGCGGCCACACCACCCCCAAGAGATTCGACGATACTTGCTTCACCCGCCTCTTCATCGTTGCGATAGATCGCTTCCACGCCGAATTGAGTGGCCACATCTTCAAAGAGTGGAGTTCCAACGGATGGTGAGGGTGACGAATTCGGCGCAGTGATTTTCGGAGGTGCGGTGTTGTTTGAGTTGCTTGAGCTGTTTGTGGTTGAAGGAGGGGCGGTGGGCTTGGATTGCGTTTCCAAATTGCAGCCGAGTATAGAAGCGACCACCAAGCTAACGCAGGCGATAGAAGGCCATGACCCATAACGGTTTGAATGGGAATTGCGCAGAGTGGTGTGCATCATTTTTATCCTGGGCTAGCGGGATAATATTGACGCATAATCTCCAGAGCTGGAGCGTAATTCGGATCATATTGCAACGCCGTTTCGATCCAGCGAAGGCCCTCGGGGATCTTGCCTTGCTCAATCATGAGTTTCCCGACGGATGTTCGCAGTCCTGGATCAGTTGGACGTTCGAGCACTTGCGCGAGAATCTCACGAATTTTGCGAAAGTTCTCGTTGGCCGATTGCAAAAGTGCTGTCCCTCGTTCGCGATATTGATCCGCTAATTCGTTTTGTCCGAGGCGTGTAAGCGTGTTGCTCAAGGCGATATGTGCTGCTGAATCGTCAGGTGCGATTTCAATAGCGACCAGCAAATCGGCAGCTGCAGCCTCCCACTTACCTTCTTCCATGTAGATGCGACCTCGAGTGGAAGATGCTTTCGCTCTATCCGTTCTGCCTAGCCCGATTTTGAATGCATCTTGTAGTGCGTTTTTGGCTTCTGCACTTTTGCCAGAACGAAGGAGTGCCTCGGCATAATCGATTTGTATGGCCGGAGTTGTCAGTTTTTCGTTTACCAATGTGGATAAATAGTTGAGGGCCTCGTCGATCCGATTGGCTTCTGTTAGCAGGCGTCCAAGTTTAGCGCGAGATATCGGATGAGTTGGATCAATGGTTAGGGTGAGTTCGAGTTCCTTAATCGAACTAGCTGGGTCCCCGATGCGTTCGTATATGTCCGCTTTGAGGAGATGAGCGGCGACCGACTTAGGTTGCCATTGCAACCAGAATTCGCTCGCTTCCCAAGCTTCTTTCAATCGATAATTCGACAGATGACCATAGGCGATCGCTTGATAAATTTGAGCTGCCACGGAATCGGAGATAACGGCGTTCTCAACGCCTTGATCACCTTTCGTCAGCAGTTCGTTATGTTGAGCTGGGTCGAGTTTGCCTAACTGTATCCCTTGAAGTTTGGTTTGAAAATCGATGGCGGCTTCAGGCCAACCTTGGGATTGCGCTAGCTCCATACAATTGCGAAAAGTGAGGAAATCGCCCTGTCGTCGCGCGACGGAGCCAAGCAAATAGAGTCCTTCGGCATCGGTCGGGCGTTGAGCGACGAACTGCTGTAGCAACAGTCGCGCTTGTGAAAGGTCTTCGCGATCAATCGAGGATTGGATGTTTAAGAGTTCTTGGTAACGTTGGATGTATGGGAGACCGAGGGCGACAACCAGTACCAAAAGTCCAATGGTCCACAATAGCTTAGCAGAAATCCAACCGGCTCGACGCTGAATGTTCAAGCCGGTTGGGTTGGCTATTGGCAGAGAGAAAACCGAGTAGCTGCGCACGATGAGCGTCTTGTGATGTTATTGAAGTGGGAACTCAAATACGTTCTTCGACGCGTCGCTGCTAACGTCAGCGGTTAGCTTACTGGTTTCCGGATTCCCATATTGTTCGGGAATTTCGCTCTTTGGTGGTTCGGTTCGTTTTAGGTTACCTCCCTTAGCAGCTTGGGCAGCCATTTTAGCCATATCTTCTGGGGATGGATTGGCTGGCATCGAATTGGTGGCAGCTGCGGCAGGTTTGGAGATGGAGACTTTGTTCATTCCCACTGGGGCACCTGCTCGACCGTTGGTGGTCAAGGTGAAATTCCCTTGGTCATCGGTAATACCAACGGCCATCGGCCCCTTCTCAGGATAGAACTGCACCGTCGCACCTTTAATAGCTGCTCCCTTCACGGTGACCTTGCCAGTGACTTTGGCTATAGCAGGGCCTCCGTCACCACAGCCGCTGGTTGCGATAAGACCTAAAGCGGCAACAAACAAACAGCCAAGCAATTGTCTGCGTTTCACAGTTCACTCCATCTTTGTATTTGGTATGTGCGAATTACGAGAAAAACTCATTATAAGAGACGAGTATCGAGCGTTGGAAGATAAAGACTCGTCACGCTCTCTAAACCCGAACAAAAATTGCTTCGTAAGGTTATGGTTGTGGGACCTGCGAACCGTCGATGAGTCTCAACCTCGGGACGCCTAGCCGCCGCTTCGCTTTGGCTACGGGTTAAACGATCCACCGGCGAAATGGTTTGCTGGTGTTACAAGTCTTAGTCCGAGAACAAAACAAGCCGGTCTTTTTGAAGGACCGACTTGTTGATTTTACACGAAATCTGCTGAATTACGAAAGATCTTAAATGACGACTTATAGGTCGCCATCGCTGATCGGACGAGCATCAGCACGACCACCCAAACTCTGATAGGTGTTGTAGTTCACGGTTTGGGATATGAAGCGAACGCTACCATCCACGTACAAGAACTGTGCACCACCGGTATGGTTGGAGCGGAAGCCCCATGAGTAATTCCAGTTCGACTTGGTGAAGCATTGTGGGTTGGTGTAGCCACGTTGTGTTGCTTCAGCTTGACTTGCAGCGCAAGTGGTCATGGTATTCAAAGGCACTTGGGTACCAGCGTGAGCATTACCCATACCATTGAAATCCCACCAACCGGACAAGTGGTCATGGCATTCTGGCAATACTTCGCCCACATGAATCACTTGAGAGGTACCGTCTTTTACGGCATTGAATCCAATTTTTGGACCCAAACGTCCCATCATACCGGATAACCCGTTGATGGCGTTGTGGTTACCGTGATCGGCCCAACCGAGTTGGTCATAGTTCACGCCAGCAGCCATCCAGGTGTTGCAATTGCCATCAGCCGATGGAACACGTTGTGATCCCAAGTTTCCGCAATAGTTGGTTTGAGCCCAACCATTGTTCGGATCCCAAGCATCCGATGGGCAGCGAGCATAGGGAACTTGAATTTGGCGAGCACGACGATTTGGATCGGTTGGGGCAGGGATCACTGTGTCCCAAGCCACACCACTCATGTTCAGGCTGTTGTACAAACCGGTTTGTTCCATCTGTGGCAAAATCTGAACTTGCCAGCTGATCGGTGGATGGATTCGGTTCCAGTCTGATAGAACCAACGAAGGAAACGCTTTGTAGGCGTCATGGTAATTGTGCAATGCCAAACCGTATTGCTTCAAGTTGTTCGAGCAACTCATACGACGAGCCGCTTCACGAGCAGCTTGCACAGCTGGCAACAAAAGACCCACTAAAATTCCAATAATGGCGATAACAACCAGCAATTCAACGAGCGTGAATGCGGATCGCCCAACATACTTTCGATGTAAGGCCATAAATCACTCCAAGCAGTAACAATGTAAGAAAAGAGATCGTACCTAGGATTCTTCGAATGAACTTCCGTTTCATTCTCGATCAAGCGATGAGTGTTTGGAAATAAAGAATCACCGGTGAATAGCACTCGTTCGCTTTACCAACCTTCAGTCATCCGATTTTTCAATCAGCCGACCTACCAAATCATGGATCGCTTCGAAAGTTGAATCGTTCGGAAATCACTCTGCTCGCGAGAAACCATACAAAAGCCTCTCATGCATACAGCAACGATTTTGAACAGCACACTTTCTTAGTGAAGCGTTCGCACTGCCATCCGCCTAAGGCTCGGCCACATTTCCGGAATATGGTTGAGTCTCGAATGACAACACGCTGATCTTTCCAAGCTGCGTGGTGCAGCAACTCATATTGGGCGAATGCTTGCTTTAGTGAGCATGTAGCTTTGGAGAGAATAACGCAGCAAAAAATGCCAGCGCAACTTCAAAAAGAAGACACATGCGGTAAAGTCAGCCGCCCGGTAATGGCTGCCTAACCGGTCCAGATTGTGAAGAGATCAGAAAGAAAAGACCATCTGTCGTTACCTAAGCCACTTGTAGGGTACCTAACCGGTAGCTTCTAGCTCGTCAGATCAAATTGCCAAGTCAAACTATCATGGCAAACTGTCGCGGTCAATAAAATTATCGGGAAATAAGGCGCCGTTGGGCATCTTATTTCCCGTTATTTGCACCTGATCGGGGATCAAACTCACCTAAATCAAGTTTGTTAATACCCAGAAGAGTTATTTGTCAGCGCCGTTCTTCTTTTTGCCACCCTGTTTTGGAGCTGGGGCTTCTACGCTTTTTCGAGCTTGCTCAGGCAACTTGGCAATTTGGTCCGCCGAAAGCTTCTTGCCAACTTCTTGTTTGGCCTTGGCGATAGCCTTTTCGGTTTCGTCAAGAACTTTGATCTGGTCCGGAGTGAGACCCAAAGCGGCTTCGACATGCTTCTTCAGTTCTGGCCCCTTCTTGCCCGCCTCGGTACCTTCTTTACGTGCGGCAGCTCGCTTCTTCAAAACATCCGCCGTAATTCCAGCTTCAGTTCGTTTCGCGGTCACATCTTTCTGAACCGCACCCATGATTTCTTTTACGGCTGTCTTTTGTTCGTCGGAAAGCTCAGCGGGTTCAAGCGCCTTCAGGAACTGATCCACAATGCTCAATTGAGCTTGCTGCTTCTTGCCTTTGGGTTTGGCTTCTTCTTGGGCGCTGACAATGCCAGTAAACACAAAGCTGGCTAGGAACAACATCGACATAAACTTTGCAATCGATCGCATAACTCTAGGAACTCCACGGAAGAGGAAATGTGAACGCTTCTAAGCACAATGCTCAAGAATCGTTCCGTTAAAGAACATACACAAACTCGTTGGACATCAAGATCGTCTGGATAATCTTCTCCCAGCCATCGGCGGGTTCCGATACACCCCTTGCGCGTTCCTTCGCTTGCTTCTGCTTCCTTTCCTTAGCAACCAACAGCGCCTTCTCTGCTTTGCGCAATTGCTCTAGCCTTCGTTTGGCAGCTTTGTTGTCTGGATTGGCTTGATACGCTTCATCCGCTGCTTGAATCTGTGCAGCCAGTTCCGCTTCGCGCGGATCAATGACTGCTGGCTCATTCTTGGGAACAGGAAGTAAGCGACTGAGCAATTCTGTTTCATGGGAAGACGCATCGCGTTGCAGGATGCGGCGATAAAGCCACTGTATCCGTGACGAATCTTCAGGGAGGCTCTTGAATTCCTCCGACCGCGCCAACTTCCTGACATTGTTCAACACAAAGGAGTTGTTCATCAAGAACAAGGCTTGAGGTGAAACGGTCGAGACGAAACGTTCGCCTTGGGTGAGATTGGGATTGGGAACATCGAAGGTGCTCATCACCGTTGGAATATTGGTGCGATCCACCAAAGCGTACACGGTTCGGCGATTCACATTCGCATCGCTATACAAAGGCACGGAGCGTCCCGCGATGGTTTTATCCAAATTGCCGGTGACAGCCAGAATCGAATCACGCAGAGGTTCGAATTCCATGCGACGAACGTTCTGACGCCAGAGCAGTGTATTTTCCGGGTCTTTATCCATCGCTGTAGCAAACGTCGGATGCTCTGTGCTGCTCTGCTGCCAAACCTGGGACAACATAATGCGTCGATGCAATTGCTTGATCGACCAGCCATCTTCCATAAACGTCACAGCCAGCCAATCCAGTAATGGAGCTTGCACAGGCTGCGGTGTTTGCAATCCGAAATCTCCAGTCGAGCCAACGAGTGGCTTACCAAAGTGATATTGCCACACGCGGTTCACGATGACTCGAGCGGTCAACGGATTGGAAGGATCGACCATCGCTTCCGCCCAATCCAAACGTCCCGAACCGTTCTTAAAAGGCTGAGGCTGGGCGCCAGCCAGGATAGCGACAAAGCGGCGAGGTACACGCTCTTTGGTTGCCTGATCGGGTTCACCACGCACAAACACAGGGGAGTCCGCGATCGTATCGCTATCGGCCACACTTAGGGCGCGAATTGGTGCTCCAGGGTGATGGAACTTCGCATCCTGTAATTTTTTGACCAGATCCGAACGCTTGCGATCGTTGTTGCCAAACGCATCGCGCACTTTGTTCTCAGCTCGAGCCGGTGGCATGCCTGGTTGGTAAAGAATCTTGCGGAACGCTTCGAGTGTTGGATCGGAAAGTTCCTTGGGCGTCTTATCGGTTTCTTTACTTAACTCCGCTTGCCAAGCAGCATCGGCCTTCGCGAAATAATCACTGTAAACTTTGGCGACATCTCGCATCGATTTGGGTTGACTGTCGACGATCGTTTTCAGTAACTCGGCATTGGGTTGTTTCGCCCCATCGTTGAGTTTGCCTAACGTTCGTTGAAATTGCTCTTCGAACCGTTCAGCGGGAAGTCGGGAGAACGCAATCCAAGGTTCAAGTATCGGATCAAATCGGCGGCCCGCACGCTGGAGCAATTGCGACCAAGCTCCAAGCACAGATCGGTCGAGGCGGCTGCGGGCATAATCCGTAGCCGACAGTCCACCTCGTTCTTTTTGCGTCATCGCCAAGACGTCGAGGTATTGTGGAGTTTCTTTGCGCCATTTTTCTTCTTTCGGGAGCCAGACTTTATCTTCATAGTCGCGCAGTTCTTTCTCTGCTTTGGCCACGTCTTCTTCGTAAGCTTTACGCAATTCGGGATCGCTACATTCTTCAATGATGGGGCAAAGTTCATGATCGACACGTTCAGCGCGTGGGCCTGTACCGAGCTCCGTGGTGGAGGCGATCACGCCGCGCAATGCATAATAATCTTCGGTTGGAATGGGATCGAATTTGTGGTCATGGCAGCGAGCACAGCCAACGGTGAGTCCTTGAAAGGTTTGCATCACCGTATCGATGCGTTCTGCAATACGTTCTTCTTCGGTCCCAGCCACTGAACCAATGGCCAAGAATCCTGTGGCAGCCAAATCTCGTTTATCATCAAGACTCAATTGGTCAGCAGCGATTTGCTCCATCACAAAGCGGTTATACGGTTTGTCGCTGTTGAAAGCTCGTATCAAATAGTCGCGATAAGTGAACGCAAATGGAAGGCGATCATCGCGACCTTGATTTCGAAGTCCACCAGAAACGTCGGAGTAGCGGGCGACGTCCATCCAATGTCGAGCCCAGCGTTCCCCATATTGCGGCGACTCCAACAATTGGTCGACCAATTCTTGCATCGCTTTTTCTGGGTTCTCGTCAAACGCCTTTTCAAAACGCTTCACGTCATCCACACTCGGTGGTAGCCCAACCAAATCAAAATAGGCACGCCGAATCAACGTGGCCGCGTCCGCCTGCGGTGCGAATAAAAGTTGTTGGGCGGCTAATTTCTCGCCAATAAAGCGATCGAGCGCATTGTTACTTTTAGTAACTTGATTCGCTGCGGGCACGGCAGGTTTTTGCAGCGGCTGAAAGGACCAATGCGTCTTCGCTTGCTCTTGAATTTCTTGCATCGGGGCAATGGCTGCGGTGGGTTGACGCGAATCAACGGCACCGCGATTGATCCAACGCGTGAAGATCTCCACCTCAGCTGCCGAAAGTTGTTCCTCGGGAGGCATCGGACTAACTTCATTGTCGTCCCAACGGATCGCGCGGATCAACAAGCTGCTATCGGCTTTGCCTGGATCAATCGCTGCGCCCGATTCACCTCCTGTCAGCAAACCGGTTTGCGAGTCGACGACTAGGCCACCTTTGGATTTGCCCGCGTCATGGCTGTGACAGCTGTAGCATTTCTTTTGCAGAAGAGGCAGAACTTCCGCTTCAAAGAACTCGACATCCTCTGGCGAAGCATTGGCACTGGGCGTATCAGGCTTAGGGCTTGGTTCTTGCGCATGGAGGACCGTATCGCAAGTCAACGCAAAGCCCAAAATGCCGCAGTTACGCAAGAGGGTGATGAATGTTTTGTTTAGGTTCATGCCAAGATCTCCTTGACCAATCGTCCATGAATGTCGGTCAAGCGATAATCGCGACCGCTGAAGTGATAGGTCAGTTTTTGATGATCGAAGCCGAGCAAATGCAGCATCGTGGCATGCAGGTCATGCACATGCACTTCGCGGTCCACAGCACTGCGACCAAAGTCATCGGTCGAACCATGTGCATAGCCACCACGTATGCCACCTCCAGCCAACATGACGGAGAAGCCGCGATGATTGTGATCGCGCCCCATACCTTCACCGACCGATCCAGCTTGACGAACGGGGGTTCGACCAAACTCACCCGCTACAATCACTAATGTGTCTTCGAGCATGCCATTGGCTTTAAGGTCGTGAAGCAGAGCAGCTAAGCCGCGATCGAGCGAACCCGCTTTCGCACGCATACGAGTTTCTAATCCTTGATGATGATCCCAGCCACCATCGAAGACTTGTACGACGCGCACGCCACGTTGTAGCAACCGTCTCGCTGCCAACATGCTGCGACTGAGCGAATCCTCTAAGTCGTACATCTTGAGCGTTTCAGCGGATTCTGAATCAAGGTCAAACGCTTCAGGCGCAGCGGATTGCATTTGGTAAGCGAGCTCAAACGATTGAATGCGAGCTTCCAGCTCAGCTTCATGAGGCGCCTTCTTGAGAAACTCTTGATTGAGCGAGGCGAGGACATCGAGCTGATGTTTTTGATCAGGAGCGGAGATCATCGGATTGCGCAAATCGGCCATCACATCACCGCGATCGACGTTCAGCGTTGTGCCTTGATAGACCGGTGGCAAGAACGAGGAGCTCGAAAGTTGCCCCTGCCCACCACGCCCCAACACTACAAATGCGGGAAGGTCGTCCGCTTCTGAGCCGAGGCCGTACGTGATCCAAGATCCGTAACTGGGGCGCGATAATTGCGAATGGCCAGTAGCCAACATGCGGCTGGCAGCTTGGTGAGCGGGGACGTCCGTTTTCATGGAACGGATCACGCACAAATCGTCGGCATGAACCGAGGTTCGTTCCCAAAGTTCGCTCAATTCCAAACCACTGTCGCCATAGGGTTTGAACTTAAAGGGTGATCCGAACAATACACCGCGCATTTCTTCATGCGGTTTTCCATCATGTTTGACCAATTCGGGTTTCGGATCGAATAGATCGAGATGCGATGGCCCACCCGACAAGAAAACATGGATAACGCGTTTAGCCTTCGGTGTGAAATGGGCCGCCTTGGGAGCTAACGGGTGATCGCCAGCTAAAAGCTGCGAAGGAGATTGCAGCAAGTAGGCCAAACTTAGGCCACCGATTCCCAATCCGCTGCGCGTCAGAAAATCGCGACGTGAGGCAAGAGTCATTTGCGAGTTGCACAACTTGGTATCACGAAGCACGCGTCCTTGGTGTTGAGTGGGTTGCATGTTTTCTTCTCCTAGTATTGCGAAAGCCGTATTAAGGGATGGGGTCAGGTTCAGCGGAAGCAACAGCGATACCGTACATAAGGTTCTGGCCCTTAGAACCTTTTACAACAGGGCTGCCAAGGACAAAAGTTCCTGCACGATCGACATAACATTTCCAAACCGAACATGGAATAAAGACGCGACCATCGGGGTCAGCAGGAGTATCTTTCATCGAGTTCGCTGGCCATGGTCCAAGTCGCAGTCGCATGTCGGTTTGTAAGAATTCACGTTCAAGCCATTGAGGTGGTGTGTGACGATCGTCGATGAGGATATAAACAATGCATGGGCGACTCACCTGGAGACGTATCTCGAGATCACGATCGCCACGGTCTGCTAAAAAGGTACGGATAAGATCAGTCGATTCTAACTGAGCAGGGAAGGATTCACCTGCCATAGGGTGCCAACGCACATTGGGGCGATCGGAATAAGGTTGCGAGTCTCCACCCATGCCTTGAGGCACAACACCTAAGTAATGTAAAAACTCTGGCTCGGTGGCATTGTCTTCGACGTCGACTACTAAGCTGTTAGGACTTGAAGATTGCGACGACCATAGCCGCTTGTTCTTCGAGAGTCGCACGCGCGCCAAACGTTGCAGTTCTTTTTGTTTAGCAACGCGAACCGCTTCACCTGATTTCAATGTGGTCCATTTTTCAGGTTTAGCTGGGTTGTTTTTACGGCGTACTTTGACTTCGCCTTCGAACACGACAACATCGGTTTCACCGTCCGCTTTGGCACTGATGCCGAAACGGGTGCCGAGATCTACGACTTCACTGGTTGCAGTTCGTACGGTGAAGCCTTTTCCTTTTTCGTCGACTTCAGCGCTCATTTTGCCGTGGAACAACTGCATCGATCCGCTGTTCTCGAATTGAGCGTGGAATGGCCCTTCCAACGATAGAGTCACGCCCGAGTCAAGTTTAACGTCGACTTCACCGGAGTCGATTTTCAGATTGGTTAATTGTAATCGTTCGCCCGCATTCCAAGCTGGCAGCGCGGAAGAAAGACGCAGATCATTCACTTCCAAAACTTCTAACCAAACGGCATCGGTTGAGGTTATGTTGTTGTTAGCTCCCCATCCCAGCCAAATGACAAGTGAAGCGGCGAGAGAAGCGACAGCCAAAACGATGGTCGAAGTTCGACGCCATACGGTGGTACGCGCGAGCGACTCCCGAGGAGCAATTGCTTTAGTTTTAGGTAGCGCGACAACGGCTTGAGTTGATAAATCAAACTTTGGCTCTGACTCGGATAGAGTGGTGTTGTCTTCGCAAAACGCATGGTCGCTTTGCAATGCGCTGTCGAGGGCCAGCAAATCGACCAAGGTACGGCGGGCTTCTGGATGTTCACGCAATACAGTTTCTAAAGTTGCCCATTGATCTGAGGTAAGCGTTTGATCGATATAGGCATGAAACAATTCCATCCAAGCTGTTGGAAAGCCACCATCCACTGAAGTTTGTTGGGGCGATGTCATGGAGCGAGCCCCTCTTCAAGTAAGCGACGTCGGGTGCAATCCAACAAAGCGATGCGAATACGTTGTAACAACTTGTATA
>JAFLCP010000055.1 GCA_017303505.1 Planctomycetota bacterium
CAATTGAATCAGTTGCAAAAATCGCAGGATGGCGATCCTGAAATTGCGACGCGTATTGAGCAATATGAAATGGCATTCAAGATGCAAACGTCTGTGCCAAAGTTAACCGATCTTTCCGACGAACCCGAATCCACTTTTGAAATGTATGGAGCCGATGCGAAGAAGCCCGGTTCGTATGCGGCTAACTGTTTAATGGCACGGCGGCTAGTGGAACGCGGTGTTCGTTTTGTGCAGCTTTATCATCGTGGCTGGGATAACCATGGAAATCTTCCATCCAATATTCCCAAACAATGCAAAGATATCGATCAGCCTCAGGCCGCATTGATCATGGATCTTCAGCAGCGCGGACTCTTAGACGACACGTTGGTGATTTGGGGTGGTGAGTTTGGAAGAACCGTCTACAGCCAAGGATCTTTGCAAGATGACTATGGGCGCGATCATCACGGACGCTGCTTCTCCATGTGGTTGGCAGGAGGTGGAATGAAACGGGGAGCCGTTATTGGCGAAACCGACGAATATGGATACAACATCGTCCGTGATCCAATCCACATTCACGATCTCCACGCCACTATGTTGCACTGCCTTGGTTTTGATCATGAACGTCTTACCTATCGATACCAGGGGCGAGATTTCCGCTTAACCGACGTGCATGGCAAGATCATGAACTCGATGTTGGCGTGATCGTCGTTCAGCTAATTGTCATTGAATCCTACAGCAAGGATGTGCCACATGAATCCAACGAATTCACTCGTTTGTGCACCTGGACCAAATGCCAACACCGTACGGACGAGTGACGGAAAAGTTTTAGCGCCCCCCAAAGACTGGACGCTGTTGCCACCTGGTGATCCAGGCCTTACACGTCGCGTCAAGTTAGCTGGTCCTCACTGGGTAGTGCAGGAAAAGAAAGGACGCAAAACGTTCTCGCATGGCGTTTGGGCCAATGCACAGACCATCGAGTCGATTCGGCAGGATCTGGAAAAAGAACGTTCCACCGAAGCGTATGCCAAAAAGAAATCAGCAGATGCTAAACGGCGCGAGGTCAAACAGACCGCTTACGTTGAAGATTTTTTTCAGGCCGTTGTCGACTTTCTTCGATTTCATCCGCAACATTCCGTTTTCGCGGAGAAGTTGGCAAAAGCAGTTACCGTACACGCCACTCCCGTTGGAAGTGGGACTGTAGCCCGTACAGAGCGAATTCCCATCGAAAGGCGAGCCGAAGCGGCGGTCATCGCTTGGATGCGACATCAGACAACAGCCTATGACAATATGAAGATACCACGAGTTAAGGGCATGCGCCGCGAAGTGCGTCGCATGCTTGCACAACGATCGAAGGAATTGCTTGACCAATATCGCAAAGGTGTTGCCCCGAGCGAACTTTGTCCCTTAGCTCGCGCCCTCAAATCAGCGTGACGGATTGTTGGAGGTTGCAGCAGCGGGCCCGCGTCGCAACAACGCAATCAAGTCTTGAATCTCAGCGGACGTCAAAACATCGACGAGACCTTCGGGCATCGGTGAAATCTGCGACGGCGACGAAGCTTCAATCTCGGCTCGCTGAATCGTTTCGGTACGACCGCTTAGCGAGTCGACTTCGATCACCAGTTGAGCACTAGTCACCCCCACTGTTCTTCCGGAAACAACGGAGCCATCGTTCATCAAGTAGGTTGTGTTAAGATATTTGGGATCCACTTGCTTCGAGGGATGCACAATTGACTCCAGCAATGCGCGTTGATCATAGCGTTTGCCAACCCCAGAAAGGTCTGGGCCAATTTGGGTTCCCAGCTCTCCGAATCGATGACATTTCAAACACGAAGCAGCTTGCATCGCAATTCGTCCTCGCTCAGCATCTGGTTTATCTACCGGCTTAGCCAACGCTTCTTCCAGTGTTTCCATGGTCCACTTTTGAACAAACGGACGTGGGGTTGTGACCGTTGAATCTGTTTTTTCGAGCGGTTGAGATAAAGTCGCTATCTGGGCCGCAAAAGATGTTCGTTGACTTTCGGTGAGCCGTTTCAAAAACTGTTCGATCAGCTGTTGGCGAATAGTGTCTAGCAATTTGCCACCCTGATAACTGCGGCTCTTTTGTAACCACGCCAGTAACAAGTGAACGTCTTTGTCTTGCCAGTCATTTTTTACATTCAACAGAGTTTTGGCATACTGAAATTGTTCTTCTTGCGTTGTGGCAGAGTCGCTGGCCCGAAAACTATCTTGAATCATGTTGTCGGCTTGGTAGCGAACCAATAACTCTTGCAACAGCCAATTCACACCAAAATCGGCGGTGGGAAATTGTGAGCGAAGTTTAAGCACGGCTTGTCGAGCTGATTCTGCGACGGATGGATGTCGAATAATAGACAGCTGCAAAGCGCGCAAAACAGTGCGTTTATCTTGAATCGATAGAGCCGACCAATCGAGCGTGTTCAGAATGTTATGCAGTTCGCTTTGATCGTCAGCCGAACCGACGCGCGCCAAGGCAATAAGGCCTTGATAAGTTGCACTGTTGCTGGCTGTGCTCGTTAACTTTGTCTTCCACAACCCAACAGGTAAGCGTTCTAATGCGGCGCGGGCTGAGCTCGCAAGCCAGAAGTCGCTGCTACCCAATTGTTCCCAGAGGAATTCAACTTGGGTAGGATCAGGCTTCTGTTGTAGGGTTTCTAATCTACGACGCAAGGTAAGCCCCGACGTATCGCTCTTGGGACGTTCTGACATTGGGAGTGTTAACTTGAAAGTACCTTCGATTTTCGATGGTTGGATTTTTGGCGAGTAACGAATGCGATAGAGGCCACTTTGGGAACCTCTTCCGCCAGTGATGCAATAGAGATTGCCATCTGGGCCAAACGCCATATCACACACATTAAACGGGCCACCTTCAGCGAACAGTTCTGACTCGGCGTGATACGTAGCACCTTGTGGAGTGAGTTGAACCAAGAAAATTCTTCCTAGTTGCCAATCCGCCATGAGCAAAAGATCTTTGAATGGCTCTGGCCAATTGCTCTGGTTGCAAAACGTGAGGGCTGTAGGTGATGAATAGCCAGTGTCGAGCGTGGAAGGCATCGAGTCTGGATACCAAGCAGGCCACTTGCCTGTTCCCCATCGCCAACCGTATTCGCCCCCGAGGACAACATGGTTGAGGCGTGTTGGACGATACCAGGGCAAACCAACGTCCCATTCCATGTCGGCATCCCAAGTAAACATCTCGCCATCTTGGTTGAAGGCCATATCGAAGGGATTACGAAAGCCACCGGCCAAGATGGTCCACGTTTTTCCTTCGGGATCGACTTTGGCGATGTAGCCAACACGATCATCTTGTCCGACATCGTTGTAATACGGAAGCAGCCAATCATTCTGTGCGCCGCGATAGGTGGATTCGTCGGCGATCGTTTTCGGAAACACCACATCATTACCGATCACGAAGTACAAATTATTGTCCGGCCCCAACACGATTTGATTCATTCCGTGACCGTAGCGCGAGTTGTACGCTAAGGTTTGCAGGAGAAGTTTTTCTTCGAATTGGCCGTCGCCATCTTTGTCGATAAGGCGATAGATTTCTTGACTATCGGTGGCCGTTAAATAGAGCGAGTCGTGAGCATAGAGAATTCCTCGAATATGTCGCAGATTCTCGGTGCCAGCTATGCGAGTGAATGGAATGCCCTTGGTAACATCGTCCATGTCAAGGCGAGCGACTCCTTTATCATCCAGTCCGATGAAGAGATCGCCTTTGGGTCCAAAGGTCATACTAATCCATGAGCTTTCCCCTTCTTGAGCCGATCTTAACAACTCAATTTCGAAGTCTTCCGCCACACGTATCGATGAAGGGGGAGTGGCTTGACGTTCTTCAAACACGAAGGCAAATGCCAGAAAAAAGGCGAGGTAGGACATCGGGCAATTCCGTCAGAGTAGAGGTAGGAACGGAGATGCGTATTAGAAGCTATTCGGGCCAGAAATTCAAATATCTCACGCCATAGCGCGATCTATTTGGCACAGTTTACCACTCGAATTTACTGTTGCGACAACGACTCGCGAAGTCGTACCAACAACAATTCGATCTCTGAGAGCTGGTTGTAGTCGCGAGCAACTTCAACAGCGGTGGCTGGATCATCGGTAACTATAAGCTCGGCCCCTTGTACCATCAGTCGAAACATCTCTTCGCGGTCATTGATCGTCCACACAGCGATTTGCATTCCTCTCTTTTGCGCTTTGTCGAGTAATGACGGAGAAAATGTACCCTTGCTGACACTGAGGAAATTGGCGTTGAGCTGTGTAATCTCTCCGACGCTGGCAGAAACCAAATAGCCGCGACGCATTGATGGTCGCAATTTGGCAACCTGCTCGAGAGCTCGATATTCGAGAGAGATCACTTCATGTGCTGGAGTTGATGGGTATTTATCGATTAAAGCCAAAACACTTTCTGCAAGTTGCGGCTTGAAGCCGTAGTACTTCAGTTCGATACTGAGTCGAATTTTGTTTTGTGACGCCTTCAAAAATTCTTCGAGGGTAGCGAGAGATTCTTTTGGGGAAGGTGGCTTCAATTGGCTAGCTATGTCGGCTGTAGAAAGTTCGGAATCGGTTGATTCGCTGATCACTAATGGTTTGCCGGCAATTCGCCGCAAGTCTTTATCATGGGTGACGAATACGGTTCCCTCTTTACTTTGTTGAACATCGATCTCAGCAGAATCGGCTTGAACAAGAATCGCGTGATGCAATGCAGTGAGGGAGTTTTCTGGAAAACCTTTAGCCCCAGCGCGGTGGGCAACAATTTGAACAGGCTGCCGAACGGTGAAGTTGAGGACTTGCTGCAATGCACTTATTCCCACGGTTAGAATGACCAAACAGCAAGCAAACAACAGAATCAGGGGCCGACGCCAAGATTTTGGATGAGGCGTGGTTTCTTTGGATAACTTCATTTCAATTTCTTTTTTGCGATCGTAGGTTGTCCAAACCGCAGCGGCTAACCAACTTTGCGAACTTGCAGTTACCAAGGCCAATACCAAGCCGTGAGCCAGAAGAATTGCGGCCCCGGCGAGGACTCCATTATTTGTGTCATGTTCCACCGAGGAGAAAAGTCGTGCTGTTCCGAATGCCACAAGCCATGGAGCTGTCAAATAGATAGAGAAGTGAAAGAAGAACCAAAACAGGATGGCAAGGACAAGCGTTGATTTCGTCGATTTTTCATGCCATGCGTTCCACAGAGAGGCAGTGACCCAGCTGTTTTCAAAGATGAGTCGCGGTAACGCATGGAACCATTTCAGGAGGAGCCAACCCAACATGGTGATGGCCCCTACACCCAGTACGATTCCTATTGAAACTGCAGCCATGAACTTGGGTGGCTGGTTTGCCAGGTAGAAATTGATGTCCGCATCGGAAAGAAGCAGCCAATAGGTTAAGCCCGCTAATGCGACGAAAGGTAAGAGTAGAAGCAGAGCCACAAAAGTTTGAATCGCTGCCATCAAGAGAACTCGAGGTAGCGATACGACTGAAGATAGTAGCGAGCGAACCACTTCCCCTTTAGGATCCGCGAGTACCCGCAAAATACAAGAATGTTCGAAGTAGAGAATGGACAGATAAGTAATAGGCAGGACAGCGACAGTTACAAATCCGAGTGGACTCATGGCAAAGTCGATTAATGCCGAATTGCCGATCGCGGGGCTACCATCGCGTGCGAGCAACGCACCTAAAACGGCGCCGAAAAGAGAACTAAAGACAAGAGCTGAAGCCAGCTTCATCCAAAACTGTAAGATCAGCAAAGGGATGAGGCGACTAAAGAGAGATCGTACTATGTCGCGGCAGTTGGTAATTGCAAGTCGAAAAATGTTCGGCATCCTTGACGTTACTTGGTCAGTAAAAGTGCGACGTATCCAGCTTCTCGACGGCTAGAGTCAGCGTCTGTCATGGTAACAAAAAAAGCCATGCGTCAGAAAGACCGACGCATGGCTTGGGATACCAAATCTGCTAAGAATACTACTTCAACGTTGGCAGTTTTCGACCTGGGGTCCAAGGAGCTCCTGCATCTTCGAGCTTCTGATGGAAGTTTGGTAAGTCGGTTTCCAGCAATTGTCGCAGTTGAGCTTCGACAGCTATATACTCTTCATTGACCAGCGTAAGTAGCCGGCGATGGGTATTGGTTGGTCCAGTCGACACACCGTAACTACCTCCAATCACTGTTTGCAAACGATCAAGCATGCCCGGCATACCTGGTTCATTGCGGCGTGGTTTGGTTGGATCGCCCGTGAATTTCTCCGACAGGTCTTCGAGTTTTTGGGCCAAGTCACGGGCCTCTTTGGCGAAGGCTGGGTCTAGTGTTGGAGTCCCTTCAACCATGCGTTGAACCAAGTCCAACTGTTCTTTTGTCTGCGAAACCATACGCTGAGCTGCCAAAACGACTCGTTGCAATTTGGCAACTTGCGAATTGAATTCTGCATAGGCAACCCGTTGTTCTGGGGTCACTGCATCCCAGCCTAACGGTTGAACTTCAAACTCCACAGGCGGAACCAGTTCTTTGGTCTCACCGTCAATGACTTGCACATAGCTCACTGTGTATTTTCCTGGTAAAGCTGTTGGGCTAGCCCCACCAGCCAATGGACCAACACTTGGAAGATCATAACCCCATGTGGCTCGATGGACACCGCGCGAGAGAGCTGCGGGTAAGCGATTTACCACGCGGCCCGCCGAATCTTTGATGACCAACCAAGCCTTGGAAAGTTGTTCTCGGTCTTCGGCCTTGAGTTCTTCCCAAGTTGGGTAGGGAGTATCGCCTCCGTTTGCAGCCGCCTTTTGTTCTTTCTCTTTGCGTTGCGATTTTTTCGACTTCACAGTTTCTTTAACGTAGTAGGTAAACGTTACGCCGAAGTCGGGGTTAGGAGCCGTAAAGAAACTGGCACCTTGATATGCCTTTGGTCCTCCGCCAGCCAAGGGCGCGGATGGCACATACATCAAACCTGGCTTCACAGGAAAAATTTTGGCCGCTTCATCGACCATGGATGTTGAAATGGCGCGAAGTGGCGAATAGTCATCCAGAATGTAAATGCCACGTCCGAAAGTGCCAACGACCAAATCGCTTTCGCGGCGTTGGATTTCTAATTCACGAACAGCGATCGTCGGAATGCCACCATTAAGTTGCAACCACTTTTGGCCCCCATCCAGTGTGCAGAATACACCGAACTCAGTTCCCACAAACAATAGGTCTGCAGCAACATGATCTTGCTTAATCGTGTATACACTGCCACGTTCGGGCAAATTGGCAGTGATCAACGACCAATTGTGGCCTCGGTCAGTACTCTTCAAAACATAGGGTCGGAAATCACCACGCTTAAAATTGTTAACCGTTACGAAAACGGTATTGGAATCAAATAGCGAGGCTTCGATGTCGCTGATGTAACCAAATTCGGGAACATCTAAGCTTCCAAATTTGTCAACCTTGCGCCAGTTTTGTCCTCCATCTTCTGTAACTTGGATCAAGCCGTCGTCCGTCCCCGCATAGATCAGGCCGTTGACCAATGGAGATTCGTCGACAGAGATGATACTTCCGTATGGACTTGTCGACGCATTCTTGGCAACCGTATCCACTCCCCAAACGCGTCCCATCACTTTCAATTGATTGCGATCGATTTGACGTGTGAGGTCTGGACTAATGGCTTTCCATGTGTCACCGCGATCATCGCTGGCATACAAGATTTGGCAACCATAATACAAGCGTTTGGAACTGTGTGGACTGATCAATAAAGGAGAGTCCCAGTTCCAACGCAGTGGTGGGCCATCTTTTTCTTCTTGGGGTTTGATGTCGATCGTTTCGCCCGTCTTGCGATCAAAGCGAACTAACCCGCCGTACTGCCATTGAGAATAAACAGTATTAGGGTCTTCGGGATCAACGGCTGGATCAAAGCCGTCACCGAAGACTGTGATGAACCAATCGCTATTGCGGATGCCATGGATATTCGTAGTTCGCGAAGGGCCCCCTTGAGTGGCGTTATCTTGCGTACCGCCATAGACATAGTAGAACGGCTTGTCATTGCTCAAGCCGATCTTGTAGAACTGTGTGATTGGCAGATTGGAATAGTAGTGGTACGAAGAGCCGCGATCCCATGATTCATAAAGTCCGCCATCACAACCAACCAAAAGATGATCTTCGTCTGTTGGATCGATAACCAACGCATGGTTGTCGACATGCTTGTTGGCTTCACCAGCAGGAACGAATGTCTTGCCACCATCTTCTGTGACCATCAGCAATGTATCGAGCGCATAGACTCGATCGAGCTTGTGTGGGCAGGCAACAAGTTCTTGATAGTATTGTGGGCTACTGGTTACATAGCTACTTTGTTTTTGCCAAGATTCGCCACGGTCTCCCGAACGGAAGAATCCGCTGCTGCCTTCTGACGCTTCAACGATCGCATATACGATGTCGGGTTGAATGGGCGAGATGGCCAGGCCGATTCGGCCAATATCGCCGCCTGGTAAACCTCGAGTGATTTTGCGCCAAGTGGTGCCGCCATCGGTTGTTTTGTAAATGGCCGATTCAGGGCCGCCATCGATTAAGGTCCATTGATGTCGACGACGTTGATACGACGCAGCGTACAGAACGTTGGGGTCGCGAGGATCCATCACAAGATCCGTGACGCCTGTGCGTTCGCTGATCGCTAAAACTTGGGACCAAGTTTTGCCACCATCGATGGTCTTGTAGAGACCGCGATCACCGCCATCTTTCCAAAGTGGACCTTGAGCGGCCACATAAACGATGTTGCTGTTTTCAGGATGTACGATGATCTTGGCAATATGTTCTGAATCGGCGAGTCCAACTTTCGAAAAAGATTTGCCGCCGTCAATGCTCTTGTAAAGTCCATCGCCATAACCGACGCTGCGTTGGCTATTATTTTCGCCGGTGCCAACCCAAACCGTGAAGCGATCATTAGGATCAACGGTCACACAACCGATGGAGTAACTACCGTAGCCATCGAAAATGGGCGACCAAGTGGTGCCCGCGTTGTTGGTTTTCCAAACGCCGCCAGAAGCAACAGCCAGATAACGTACGCTTCGATCCACTGGATCGATGGCAATATCGGCGATGCGGCCGCTCATAACCGCGGGGCCGATGTTGCGAAATTGAAACGCTCCCAATAGGCCTTCATTCAGGCCTGGAGCGGGATCTTTCGGTTCGTCGCTGTCTTGGGCGTGAGTCGGATATGCTGCCGAGGTTAGGGAAACGGCGAGGGCTAAACTAAGCCAACGAAAACGGGCCAACATGCTGCAAAACTCCTGTTGTGATAACACTCAATTCTGAGGTACCTAACAGGATAGTCAGAAAGCAACCAATTTTCCTCTGCCCTAAGCCGATATTGCCCCGCGATTGAACGAGAAAACCGCCATTTCGACCTGAAAATCGTCAATTTTCGAGCCCTAAATGGCGGTGTTCGGCGTTGCTTTTGGGCAATCAACTGACTTGCAACATTCGCTCCAAAGCGATCAGAGACCAGCGTGCCGTGTCTTCATCCACCACGATTCGATTCACGACCGATTGGTTCGCGATATTTTCAAGCGACCAGCAGAGGTGGGCCAAGTCGATTCGGTACATGGTGGCACACATGCAGACGACCGGCGACAAGAAATGGATCTCTTGTTCAGGATGCTCTTGTTTGAGTCGATTCACTAGGTGAAGTTCGGTTCCAATCGCCCATTTGGTTCCGGGGGCTGCTTTTTTAACTGTGTCGATGATCTTGCTGGTGGACCCGGAGATATCGGCAATGTCATTAACCTCTTGCATACACTCGGGGTGGACGAGGATCTTCACGCCAGGGATCTTCGAGCGGAATTGTTCTACATGACTAGCGCGGAACATTTGATGAACGCTGCAGTGACCTTTCCATAGAATCACGCGGCTCTCTTGATAGGCCGTTTCGTTGTTACCGCCGAGATCGTCTGCATAGGGATCCCAAACAGGCATTTGATCATTGGTGATTCCCATTTTAAGAGCGGTGTTGCGACCGAGGTGTTGATCTGGGAAGAAGAACACGCGTTTCGATTTTGCAAATGCCCATTTCAAAACAGCGGCAGCGTTGCTGCTGGTGCACACGATGCCTCCATGTTTTCCGCAGAAAGCCTTCAAACTTGCAGCTGAGTTAATGTACGTCACGGGAGTGATATCGTCGGTATCGATCACTTCGGAAAGTTCTTGCCAAGCTTTCTCGACTTGAGCGATGGCGGCCATATCGGCCATCGAACATCCAGCGGCCATATCGGGCAGAACTACAGAGACTCGCTCGCCGTTACGAGCTTTGAGCTTCTCAGGGCGATTGGCCAAAATGTCGGCAGTCTCGGCCATGAAATGAACGCCACAGAAAACGATAGCTCGACAATCTTGGCTATCGGCTGCCATCTTACTCAGTTGATAACTATCACCGCGCAAGTCGCTATGGGCAATGACCTCATCTTGTTGGTAGTGATGACCCAGGATGAGGAGTTTCGAGCCGAGTTTCTGCTTGACTGCGGCGATGCGTTGGGAAAGCGAATTATTGTCGAGCCCTTTGTAATCGCTAAGAGGTAGAGCGGTTGGGGTGAGTTCGACGACGTTCATGCCACTGAAATCCTGATTGAGTTCGAAGGGGTTTGGGGACTAACGCGCCTATCCCTGGGACGACTGCATTGTCCGTACCGCTATTGTAGCAACGTTTCCACTCAAGTCCGACTGAGGAAGGTTCGATAACAACAGAGATGGTTGCGTTTCTTCATAAAACCATCCATTGTTCTGAATATCGGACGTTCTGGCCCATGTTGACCTGTAAAACTACCCCAGACTATTGGAAGAGCCTTCTAAAGGTTGAAGTTCCTGTGAGGGTAGTATTGGCCAAGAAGAAAATGTCCGTCGATCAAATTCTGGAACTTGTGCCGGGCATCATGATCCAATTTGATAAACCCTGTGATAGCCCATTGACCCTTGAAGTTGATGGTCAAGTGTTGGCTCAAGGGGAAGTCGTTAAGGTGGGTGACAAGTTCGGAATTCGCATCAAAGAGGTGGTGCCGCCGGCTGAACGTTATGTGCCTGTCTGGCCGTCGCAACCGGAAGCTGCTGAGTAGTTGGCAATTGTCTGTCTAACCCTGCCGTGCTCGTATGCAGCATGTTCTTTTGTGGGTTGACTTTCCTCTGTCTATGCGATTCAGCGTAGACACAGTCTGCAGCAACAAACCAAAAGCCAAAATAAAAACCTCTCTAGTCGCAAGCTTAAGCAGGTTGCAATAGAGAGGTTTGTGATGGGCTTCAGCGGTCGAGCGCGTTGTTAGGCTACCTGCCAGGTATCACCCGAGCGGAACAGCTGGTTGAGATCACCGGGGCCGCGTTTTTGCTTCGCCAGCTTGATTTGATCGTTCATCTGATCATCAAAGGTGGGCGATTGGATATCGCGGAAGACGCCGATAGGTTCTGGGAATTCAGCGCGTCGCATGCGAGCCAACAAGAACGAATGGATGAGATCGCCTTGTTCGTCATGCACCAGCAAGTCGCTTTCAGAGATACCGTTTCCAAGTTTGACGACTTCAATTTTGGTGCCAACAAGCCGAATACCTTTGTCGCGCTCTTTGCCGAAGATCAGAGGCTTGCCATGCTCTAGTTCGATGACGTTGTCATCGCGGGTTGCGCGATCAGCAGCATAGTTCCAGGCACCATCGTTGAATACGTTGCAGTTTTGATAAACTTCAACGAACGCCGTCCCTTTATGCTCAGCAGCTCGCTTGAGCGTTGCGGCTAAGTGCTTGACATGGGCATCGATACTTCGAGCGACAAAGGTAGCTTCTGCACCAAGTGCCAACAACATCGGATTGAGCGGATGATCAATGGCACCCATCGGAGTGCTCTTGGTTACTTGCCCTTCTGGACTGGTGGGAGAATATTGTCCTTTGGTCAATCCATAGATGCGGTTGTTGAAAAGAATGATGTTCAGGTTAACGTTGCGGCGAAGCAAATGAACGAAATGATTGCCGCCGATGCTCAGCGCATCGCCGTCACCGGTGATTACCCATACCTTAAGATCTGGACGTGTGACTTTAAGGCCGGTAGCAACTGCGGGAGCGCGACCGTGAATGCTGTGAACGCCGTAGGTGTTCATGTAATACGGGAAGCGACTGGAGCAACCGATACCTGACACGAAGACCATCTGCTCAGGTGGGATGCCAAGTTCGGGCAGCACCTTTTTCATCTGAGCCAGAATCGAATAGTCACCGCAACCTGGGCACCAGCGAACGTCTTGATCGCTAGCGAAATCAGCAGCCTTGAGAACAGGAAGATTAACAGTACTCATATTTAACTCGACGATAGGCGAATTCAGTTTTTCGAAATCAGTGAATCGAAATCTCTGGTCTTAGATTTAGATTCGGCCAATTGTGTTTAAAGGCAACACGTTTCAGAGCATTGTGTCGTTGGGCGTTAGGCAGTTTTGCAGACGTTCGAAATCTGCTCGACTAATTCCACGACAGAGAACGGCTTACCCTTAACTTTGTTGTAGCCGATTGCGTCCACCAAATATTTGGCGCGAATCAGCATTCGCAATTGGCCCATATTCAGTTCTGGGATAAGTACTTTGCGATATTGCTTCAAGACATGACCGAGGTTGCTCGGAAACGGATTGAGGTGTCGCAAATGGAGATGAGCCACGCTTAGTCCCATTTCTTGGGCTTGCTTAACGGCCGTCATACAAGCGCCGTATGTGCCACCCCAAGAAACGACGAGTAGGTCGCCCGACTCAGGACCGAGCACTGTGGCTGGCGGAATCATCTTGGCAACGTTGGCAACTTTTTGTTCGCGTGTTCGAACCATGTGCTGATGGTTTTCAGGATCGTAACTGATGTTGCCAGTAACATCTTCTTTCTCAATGCCACCGACACGATGCATCAGCCCAGGTGTTCCTGGAATGGCCCATGGGCGAGCCAGCATGTCGTCACGACGGTATGGCTTGAAGTTAGCCGCGTCTGAGCCATCCGGATGTTGAATTTGGATCTTTTCCATCTGGTTTACATCGGGTATCAACCAAGGTTCGGCACCGTTGGCAATGTATCCATCGGAGAGAATGACGACGGGCATCATCAACCGCGACGCAATTCGCCACGCTTCAATTGCTGTATCGAAACAATCGGCTGGAGAACGAGCCGCGATTACTGGGAGAGGCGATTCCCCGTTTCTACCGAACAGAACCTGCAAAAGGTCTGCTTGTTCGGTTTTGGTCGGTAAGCCGGTGCTTGGCCCGCCACGTTGAACGTCAATGATGATCATTGGCAATTCTAGCATCAAAGCGAGGCCCATCGCTTCTGCCTTGAGAGCGATACCCGGTCCACTGCTGGTGGTTACACCCATGCTGCCACCGTAAGCGGCGCCAATCGCGGAGCACACAGCTGCGATTTCATCTTCGGCTTGGAAGGTGTATACGCCGAAGTTCTTGAAGCGGCTTAGTTCATGGAGGATATCGCTGGCAGGAGTAATCGGGTAAGAGCCGTAAAAGAGTTGTTTGCCCGATAATTGTGCGGCAGTCATCAAGCCCCAAGCGAGCGCTTGATTACCCATCATGTTGCGATAAAGACCTGGGGTTAGAGACGCCGGTTCGACGCGATAGGACGCACCAAGCGTCTCCGTTGTTTCACCGAAGGCCCACCCTGCTAGCAGAGCTTTTTCGTTCGCTTTTTGAATGTCGGGGGTCTTCGAAAACTTGTCGCGGATAAACCGCAAGGTCGGTTCCATGGAACGACCGTAAAGCCAGAAGACCATTCCCATCGCAAAAAAGTTCTTGCAGCGGTCTGCTTCTTTGACACTTAGGCCCAATTCTTTGACAGCTTCCATGGTGAGCTTGTTCATTGGAACCCGAACCAAGCGATAGTTCTCCATCGCAGGTTCTTCCAATGGGCTGGTTTTGAGATTGGCTAGCTTGAGATCTTTGTCTTCGAAATTATCTTCGTTGACGATTAGCAAGCCACCTTTACGAAGGTCGGCGAGGTTGGTCACAAGAGCGGCTGGGTTCATCGCGATGAGAGCATCGACCACGTCACCAGGGGTGAATACCTCATGCGAGGCAAATTGAACTTGGAAACCGCTGACGCCAGCCCGTGTGCCGCGAGGAGCGCGAATTTCAGCAGGGAAATCAGGGAAGGTTGCAATATCATTTCCCAACAGAGCAGATGTGTTGGTGAGCTGCGTGCCCAGAAGCTGCATTCCGTCACCGGAATCGCCAGCCAGTCGTACGGTAACACCACTTACATACTGAACCGGTTTCGAAGACTGCTCCAAAGAAGCCACGTCCGTCGACATGCGCGGGTACATCCATCAAAAGAGTATTCGGTTGAAGTCTAACGATACTAAGGAGTTTATCGTTTTTTCCAATTGTTAGGGTAAAGCTATTTTGGCAAAAGAATAGGCCTATATGTGTCCCATGCCCCCTATTTTTGCAGTGTGCGCCAACTCTTAACCGCCAAATTCGCGGGTGTGTTCGTGTGTGCACTGCTCTCACAGAGGCGATGCATGCATTTCAGCATACTGGAAATGGGGGCTTTCTTGTGTCCGTAGTGGTTTGCTTGGAGTTGATCCCGTAGGCCGATTCCGAACCTAACTTTTCTCCCTGAAGAAATGCTGTTAAAAAAGTGAATTGCCTTTTCAGAATTAGCGAGCCTAATACTCGCCATTTGCAAGCATTTTCTCGCCGCCCCCAAATTTGGTGCCAGGCACCCGGTTTTGCCTGTTCATTTTGGTGCCAGGCCTTCGGTCGCTGGCCAGAACTTGGTGCCAGAACTTGGTGCCAGGCTGGGACGACGAAAAAATGATAAGGCGTTCAAGTAATCGCCTGAAATCTACGGGATCGATCCAAGCGCTAACTGCCGACGTCGCCATACTTTACGCCGTTTCGTCATCCCAGTGCCAGGCACCCTATTTGTCCGATAAGGATCCCGCAGAGAACCGAAATGGCTAACCAAGTGGACAATACACTTCTAATGCAGCCATTTCACCCAAAAAGAAAATTACTCCATTAGCCAATTTAATGCAGCCATTTGCAAGCAAATTCCACACTCGCCCAAAACAGGGTGCCTGGCACCTTTTCTTGCGGCCTGCAATTTGGTGCCAGGCACCCTGTTTGTGGCGCCCGCGACCATCTTGTACTTAAAATGGGTGGATTTTGGGACGGAAATGGCGCCGGACAGAAGGCAACTTGGTGCCAGGCACCATGTGGGAGGCTATTTTCAGGGTGGGGAACGATAGCAATTTGGCGTTGGCGCCTGGCGAGAGCATTAGGATTGCTAATGCATTTTTGAGCCCGGATTGCTTGTTGTCACAGAGAAATGCATGCAAATGCTAGCAGGTTCTCTGTGACGATCGAATTTTGCAGTTGGTTTGCTAGCTATTTTGAACTTGATAGTTCGTATTCAAATAACTGCGTCTTGAAGCCCTCCACCTCAGCTAGACGCAGCTTGGCTCCCTCACTGGTCCATTCGTATTCAAATGGCTTCTCCGTAAACGGATCGTTGGGCGCCGGTAAATCCAGTTCCCCCAAACTCATTGGAAACTTGCCATTGTGTTTGCTAGCGTGGTCTCGCAGTGACTCGATGGTCTGTAACAACTTCACGCGGCGCTCGAACGTTCTGCAAATCAAAATCCCCTGAGGAATTACTAACGGCAACGGACTGGATTTTGCCCCCGTCTCCGCAAGCAATTCATTTACCATGCTTTCAATCTTCTTCTTCGCTTCGAGTACTTCAAGCGGACGAAGATAAGTCAGTGGTTCGACATGCGCTCGAAACCGATTGTTCTGCATGTGAATCCAACGCATGATTAACTCCTCTTTGGACATTCGCTCCATCTCTGCAGACGAAAAGCCGAATGTTTCTGGAAGCTGTTTTGTTGCGAGTTCGCTGATTTGGTTCTGCAGCTTAAGTCCTTCTTCAGCGGTGTAGCGTTCCGCACCTGCCTCACCATAAATTTCAACAAACTGTGCTGCTAGTTCCTTCCATTTTGCATCCCCGATAGGTGGTGCGTCTTCATCACTGGATGTTGGAGAAGCCCATAACTCCCAACGAACCATTGGGCCAATGTCATGAAGCGTAGGAGGCAAGCTGGCGAGCGACCAATACAAATTGGGACAGTCCTCCTGTTGTATTGCCAACTCAATATTTTCAAACGCAAAATTCGCAATCGCTAATCCTACTAAATGACAAACAATAACTGGCGTTGCCGCACAATGTCGGCCACATGCCAACTGAGCCTTGATGCATATCAGGGCCTCTTCCGTTTTCCCTTCGGCCAATAATCGCTTGATCCAACCCGTCATCCCTCGCCCAGCAAGCATACGTTGTGACTGAACATCAGGTAGTAAGATCTGGTAGGGCCGATCGCTCCTAAGTGGATATTGCCAATCAGCGTAGCTCATCGAACCGGCTCGAATCAGCTGTCGTGCGAAACTCCCGTAGGAAAATTCCTTTAGTTTCGGATCATTGAGTTCCATGACTGCATAGTCGTTAAGCTTAGGATATACCTCTTGCATAAAAGGCTGCTGTTCATAGACGATTCGCAACAGAACGGGGACCGCATTGCCAGCTTCTTGTTCTTCTTCAGATGGCAAAAGATGGAACAAAGTTTTGCCCGCTTGTGCACTCTGCGGATGTAATCGAATAGTCTTCTTGGTTACCGCATCTGATTGCCCGCAGGCATCAAGTGGAAAACAAGTGAGTAGCAACGCAATTGCGATAAGTACCTGATAGTGGCAAATCTTCATTTCAAGCTTCTCCAGTTAATACCGACAAAGAGTCTTTGGGTTGCAAGGTTTTGCGATCACTGTCGTTGACTGACGGGAACAAAATTGGTTGGATCTTGGGCGATGGCCAAGACTCCGTTTCAATAAAGTCTTCGAGCCGAATTCGTGAGGATTGAGCTGTAGTTCGATTTGCACTGTTACTATCGCTTTCGCGTTGCGATCGTTCAGTAAGATGGACTACAAAGTTATCTGTTGCACTAGCGCTGGGTGTAAATTCTGCGTTGGCACTTGGTTTGGGTTGTTCGCCAGCAATGTCGCTGTTTCCAGGCTTGTTCGTGGTGTTTGTAACAAAGTGTGCCGACAATGAAAATGTTGCGACTAACGAAGCTGCAATACCTATACATCGCCAGAGCTTCAAATGCCGCAATTGTTGTTTTTGGTTTGCGACACTCCCCACTGCATAGCCACACTGGTAGAGAATTTCATCACGATTCTCAGGGCTTGTTCCAAGCGTTTGCTCGCCCAATTGTTTTTCAAAACCGCTCATTCCATGCTGGATGCGGCCTGAATCAAATGGTGTTGTGAAGTCGGTATCCATCATGTCTCTCCAAGTATGTGCTTTAAGCGGTCGATACCTTCTTGATAACTACGCCACACCGTCGTTGTTGGAAGCTGAAGCAAGTTGCCAATCTCCTCGAATGTCAGCCCGCCCCAAATTTTGGCAACAATGATTTCACGTTGACTGTGATCTAGTTGGGCTAACGAATCATTTAGATCGATTTCGGCTGTCGATGACTTTGATTTATCCGACGAACGAACTTCAGCTACCACTCTCTCACGCGTTTGTCGCCTTGACAGAGAAATGTGTTGATTAACCGATAGTCTCTTTGAAACTTTGAACAGCCAAGCTACGCAATTCGTCGGGACTGGGTCTTCTTGTGCAAGTTGAATGAAAGCCTGTTGAATAATATCTTCCGCCGTATGACGCTCTCCACCAACCCAAGCCAACAATGTTGGCCAGTAGCGATCGAGTAATTCCCCGAGTTGGTGTGGTTCGATTGGCATGTAGATGAGAACTGAATCGGAAAGAATGTCAGAGCGATAAACTTCGAGATCATCTACAAGCAAGACAAAACTGCGGAGCCTTTTTTTTCATCTAAATCGATGGAATCTAAAAACAGTTCCTCTGCAAATATTTGACTTCCAAGTCGCGTCTCTAGGTACATCGGTCAGCAATGCTTAGAAAACGAGAAAAGGCTCCGACACCTACTGTCGAAGCCTTTTCTCTGTGTTGACTTGAACTGTCTTTCTAAGACGATCGCACCCCTAGAGCTTAGGTACAGGTCGCTTCGGCGGTGGCTTGGCTAACATCGCAGCCTGATCGTCCTGGGGAGGAGGCGGGATGTTGTTGTTATTGTTCGGGTTATTTCGCATCGCAGCCGGCGGAGTTAAGTCCGTATATTCTTCAACCCACTTCCAACCCAATGGTTGTTTGAGTTCTCGAGAGGCCAGCAAGGCCCAAGGCGTACGAGGGTGGTTTTTGACAACCGACTCAAGCATGTCCCGAGCTTGCTGAGCTTCTTTTTCAGCTTTACTTCCCACGCTGATTTCGGCATCTGGAACCAAAACCCAAGTGTTGCTCTTTTCCTTTTCGAACTTCATGCCGCGCTTAGCTTTTGCCAACATCGCGTTATACCCTTCGGTTCGAACTTTGTGTGCCAATGTCATGCCCACCGAAAGATCGAATCCCGCCAACCAACGTATGTTGGATTCCTTCTCGCGGGCAGGCATGCCGGCAATCAAAATTTCCGCAAGTGACGATAATTTAGGTTCAAGCCGAGCTGCCGATTGTTGGGCTGTGGTCAACTCGGTAATGAATCGTGCTTCGTCTGATTTGATAAATCGCAATTGCGTTGGATCGAAATCACCAACTCTCGCAAATTGAGCCGCCTTGATCAAAGATTGACGCAACGGGCTCTTCGCCACTCGTTGCATATACTCATCTTTGGAAATGTACTCTGGTCGATATTGGAACATGCGCTCGGGATCGAAGAAGTACTCCATTCTCGAAGCGTAGGCACCAATTTCGCTCTCCCGAACGCGGCCATCGTACTTTCGATTTGGGTGAACGGTGAAGTAAATGCCACCCGTTTCGTAACACAATCGCGATAATGCAAAGGGGCCAAAACCAGAGTCAATCACCGGTTCTTCGAAATAGTTGTTATCGAACCCAATCTGCACACGTTCTGGGAAAATCGATTCAGGACCTTGGTCAACCTGAGCCCAGGTTGGAGTTTGGTCGAACTGTGGATCTGGATCGATATAGCGAATGTAGGTGAATTCGCGTCCGAAAGGAGCTGGAGAACCAATCACATAAACGGGCATCGCGAACTGACGATAGAGCTTGATCGTGGACTCTAGGCCCTCGGCATCGTCACCTCGTTCGTCGGTGACAACAATCATCATGACGTTGCGTTCTGGTTCTTTCCGCGAACGAGTGCTGCGGAAATGTTTGTACTGTTCCGCGGCCAAATACAAGGCTGTGAAAACTTTTTCATTGCCTGTTGTATCGACCTCAATCGAGTCGATTGCCTTTTGGATTTCGCCCAACTCAGCTAATGGCTTTGGAGTAATCAAGTTGACATTGTCACCAAAGGCAACCACGCTGGTGAGCAATCGAGGGTCATCTTCTTTGCCCTTCAGGGTTTCGTCTGTTTGCTGAACAATTCCGAGTTCTTCATATATGCGATTGAATCGCTCTCGAATCTCTTTCTTGCGTTCATGCAAACTTCCCGATTGATCAAAGAGCCACACAACCAAGGTGGGCCGTTCTTCCATCATTTGCAAAATTTCATAGGTGACACGGTCGACAGCTCCGTCTGTGCCTGTCGCCCCAACACCAGTTAACCCTTTGGAAACTTGATTACTTTGCACCAAACCAACAACTTGCTGCACTTGGTACGACGCGTCGGTAAGAGCAAAATCTGCAGGTCGTTCAATCACCGGAGTTGGGATATCGGAAATCTCCGCCATGGTTGGGGCCAGTGCGGCAGCCATGCCCGAGTTCCCAAGACTATTGGCACCAATTTCTTCCGTGGGTTCTTCGGAAAAGGCGATCTCATCGACCAAGCGAAACTCTTCCGGCTCTTCCACTCGTGGAACAGCGGACAGCATCAACATGGGGCTATCTTTTACCGCTTCATAAATCGGGAAAGCTGCAAGGCCAACCAGCAAAACGACGTGAACGCCGAGGCTAATTAAAAATGCTTTGGTGTCGCGGTCGAACCAAACGATCTCGTCACCATCCTCGTCGTCTTCCGATTCATCTTCTGAATCTTCATCCTCGATATCTTCTTCATCCAGATCCGAATCCAACTGGTCAGCAACGGAGGGATGTTGCGAGTTAGTTTCGCTCACAACACCAACGGCTGATGTTTCCAGTTCATTTTCGCCGCCGTCGAAATGTTCTTCCGACTCAGGGTTGTTGGGCCTTTTTAGCATCGTTACCAATGACCTCGCGGACGAAATACGTAAAACTTCCTGTCGCTACATTCGTTCATTGTCTCCCCAAGTCGGGGATAAAGCAACTATTTTTCAGCGCATAGGCCTATAGTCGATGTACCCATCGAAAATGGAAAAATATTGTCACTTCTCTGGGTGGGTACTACTTTAGGCGGTCCAGCAGTCGACCTGGGCTTCCCATCGCGTTGTATCCACCATCTACGTGCAAAATCTCACCTGTAATGCCATCACTTAGGGGGGATAGCAGAAAAGCTCCAGATCGCCCTACTTCTTGGTGGGTTACATTGCGTGCCAGCGGCGCCATGTACTCATACAGCTTCAACATCTCATCGACGCCCGCTGCACTTCCAGCCAGCGTTCGTAGTGGACCGGCGCTGATCGCATTGACTCGAACTGCCGATGGCCCCAAGTCATATGCCAGATAGCGAACACAGGCTTCAAGAGCCGCTTTGCAGATCCCCATCACGTTATAGCCGGGGACAATCTTTTCGCCCCCGAAATAGGTCATCGCACAAATCGATGCACCGGAATTCAAGATTGGACGAGCAAATTTGCTCACAGCCAACAAGCTGTAGGCGCTGATATCCATCGCTAACTTAAAGCCTTCGCGGCCCGTTTCGATGGTGTCGTTATCAAGGTCCTTGCGGTCAGCAAAGGCTACAGAATGCAACAAAAAGTCGATTTTGCCGAAGTGTTCCTCGGTAGTTTTCATGACGCTCTGGATGTTCTCATCATTCTGCACATCCAATGGCACCAAGAACTTCGCATTGTCCTTGTAGTCGTCCGTTAGTTGGCTGACGCGGCGACGATTTCGCTGCCGTTCGTCATCAGCTCGATCTGGCAAATGGGTAAAGCCGCAAACGCCACCCTGCTCCATAATTTCTTTCGCGATTGCCCAAGCGATCGAACGATCATTGGCCACGCCAATAATCAGGCCCTTTTTTCCTTCAAATGGTTTCATAGGAGCGTTTCCTGTAAAGTCTATATTCAAATAAAGGGGCAAACTGAGCCCTTACGTTTCCTTGAGCCAGCCCTACTATCGCAGGGCGATTCCAGTGTAAGTGTGCAGGGTATTGGAAAGAGCTACGGAGGAAAAGGGGAGAACTCCCTAGTGATTTCTGCGTAGCTCGGTCACGAATAAGCAAACGTATGTTGGAAATTGGTTTCTAACCCTGTCCCAACTGACGACTGCGTTCGGTTGCAGCCTTGACGGCTTCTATGAATGCGGCCCGAATTCCATGTTTTTCAAGCTCGCCAATGGCTGCGATGGTCGTACCAGCTGGGCTCGCCACACGATCCTTGAGTTCACCTGGGTGTTCACCGGTTTTTAGAACCATGGTTGCAGCTCCGAGCAGAGTTTGGGCTGCTAACTGAATGGCGACCTTTCGAGGTAATCCCACGGCAACGCCGCCATCGGCCAACGCATCAATGACCATAAACGCATACGCAGGTCCCGAGCCTGATACACCGGTTACTGCGTGCAACATATCATCTTCAACATGATGAACAGTCCCCACCGAGCCCATTAAATGTTCGACCCAGTTGCGATCTTCGGCACTAGCGCCCGGCAAAGCAGCAATCCCACTGGCACCAGCTTGCACTTGGCATGGGGTGTTGGGCATCACACGCACAATTCGCTTGGTGCCAAGACCCGTTTCCAGGTTGGCCAATGAGATTCCCGCCACAACAGAAATGATCAAGTGCTTGGGCGAAATTTGATTGGCTAGTTCACCCATAACTTTCAATAACACCTGTGGCTTCACTGCCAACACTGCAGAGTCGCAAGTGTTAAAGAGGTCCGCCAAACTTGGTGCGAGCCTGGCAGCTGGAAACTTCTCGCGCAGCTTGGCTTGAGCTTCGAGCGAAGTGTCGAAGAAAACAAGCTTATCTTCCTGGAGCAAGCCTGAGTGAATCGCTCCCGATGCCAAGGCAGTAGCCATTTGGCCGCCACCAATAAAACCCAACGTGGAGGAATGGGATTGTTTCATGGTTGGGCTCCTGGAAATGAAACCGACTCGGCGTAAATCGAGTCGAGCAATAGTCTGTTTAGTAATCGAACGGGTTGAAGGGGCAAACGTGAGGCTACTAAATGATAACCGAATTCTCTTTCGCTATGTTCCCGCGAGCTTGTTGCGATTTGTCGCAATCATGCCCTAAATTTCTAACTTCGCTTCGTCCAGCGTTGAAGGGCTAGGCGGTGTAATGTCTGCAGTGCACCTGAAGCATCTTTCCATGAAATCTTCGACTTACCAAGTTGTCTGTTGACGTAATGGATGGGAAGTTCTTCGATCGCAGCACCGCTTTGGTGCAGTGTCCACAACAGCTCTTGAAGCGAACCATAACCATTGCAAGTGAGTTGTTCCCAATCCAATCGCTTTAAATAGTCGGAGTTATACGCGCGAAACGATCCGCTCCAATCACCAATCTTGAGACCTAGCAGCAAGCGGGCATAGGCATTAATCGCCTTACTAATGGATCGCCGCAAAAAGGACAAACCAGTGATTCGCCCCCCTGGAACATAGCGGGAGCCTATCGCTATTCCGCAAGGCGAATTCGCGCGAGTAGTCGCCGCAATCAACTTGGGAATCTCGATTGGATCATGACTGAAATCAGCATCTAGGTTAACAATGCGATCGTAGTTATGGTCCACTCCGTACTTCAGTCCCGCTCGAATCGCACTTCCTAACCCGAGTTTTCCTGATCGTGCAATGAGATGCAGTCTGGGGTTATGTTGGCGTTCCGTCTCGACCCACTTGCCAGTCCCATCGGGTGAATTGTCGTCGACTACCAATATGTCTGCAGCAGGTGCATGTTGGCTAATGGACTCAACCAGCGAAGGTAAGTTTTCTCGCTCGTTGTAGGTGCAAACCATAACCAAGCAGCGGAGGCCAGTTGGCTGGCCTCCGGTATTGATCGGAGTTGTCTCGTTATTCACCGTCAACCTACTTGATCACGAAGTTTACCAGCCGTCCTGGAACGATAACTTTCTTGACGATTTCCTTACCGGCAACCATTTCGGCAATCTTCTCATTTTGCAATGCAGCTTGCTCTAAACCAGCTGCATCGAGATCCGCGGGAACGCTGATTTTGCCGCGTACTTTGCCATTGACTTGAACTGGGATTTCAATCTCGGCAAGTACTAGCATCGCAGGATCAAATTGCGGCCATGGTTCATAAGCCAATGTGGCCTTGTTTCCCAAAAGACTCCAAAGTTCTTCGGCGATATGCGGTGCCAATGGCGAGAGCAAAAGCACAAATTGGCTCATCGTTTGTCGAGGGCGATGAACCTCTTTCGTGAAGAAGTTCACGAACTCCATCATTCTCGCGATCGCCGTATTAAAACCGAGGTTTTCGAGGTCACGCGTGACGGCTTCAATCGTGCGATGAAGCATTCGGTTTTGTTCCGGAGAAGGAGGCGTGTCTACAATCTGTTCGGTTAGTTGAATCTCTTCTGAACGGAAATCGACAATCATTCGCCACACACGATCCAAGAAATTGCGGACCCCCGCTACGCCCTGCATGCTCCATGGCTTGGTCGCTTCCAAGGGACCCATGAACATTTCATAAAGACGCAACGAGTCAGCCCCATATTCTTTGACGATGTCGTCGGGGTTAACGACATTGCCTCGAGCTTTCGACATCTTGTACGATCGGCTATCGACACGAATCTGTGGTGCATCTTTCAAAACGAAAAGATCACCTGATTTGGTCACTGCATCTTCGCTGACTTTGATGATCGAGCATTTTTCTTTCGTTGACGGATCGAAGTACGAACCATCATCTGCTTCAACCGCTTCATTAAAGCTAACCCATTTTCCGCTCTCGCACTTCATCGCATGAAACTCGACTTCGCCAAGAATCATCCCTTGGTTGATCAGTTTTTGAAACGGTTCAACCGTGCTGACATAACCGCGATCGTAGAGGACTTTATGCCAGAAGCGTGCGTACAACAAATGCAACACGGCATGCTCAGCTCCACCGACATAAAGGTCGACTGGCATCCAAGCTTTTTCTTTGGCCGGATCGATAAGAGCCTTATCGTTTTTGGGGTCAATAAATCTTAGATAGTACCAACACGACCCCGCCCATTGTGGCATCGTGTTCGTTTCACGTCGGTAGCGTTTTCCATCCAATTCGACATACAACCACGAAGCATCTGCCTTACCCAATGGTGGTTCCGGTTTACCGTGTGGTTTGTAGTCTTCTAGATGCGGCAAGTCGACTGGCAGCTGTTCTACAGGGACAGCTCGCACTCGACCGTTAGGCCGACCATCCTCACCCAATTCAAGAAGAATTGGGAATGGCTCGCCCCAAAAACGTTGACGACTGAAGAGCCAGTCACGGAGTTTGTAATTTACGGCCTCGCAGCCGAAGCCAGCTTTCGTCAGATCGCCGGTAATGCGTGATTTACATTCCGCTGTTTCAAGACCATCGTAGCGGCCGCTGTTGATGGCGATACCGTAACCTGCAAAGCAACCTTCACTCGCGGTTGAATCTGCCGCATCAGCCGATTTACCCACTTTCGGTTCGACCACAAGTTTGATTTCAAGTCCGAACTGTTGGGCGAATTCATAGTCGCGTTCATCGTGCGCGGGCACTGCCATGATAGCACCGGTACCGTAACTCGCCAGAACGTAATCGGCGATCCAGATCGGAATGGGGGAGCCATTGATCGGATTAATGGCATAACTTCCGGTAAAGACGCCCGTCTTTTTCTTTTCGCCTTCCGTTCGTTCGCGATCGCTCTTGAACGAAGCCGCTTGACAGTAAGCTTCGACGGCACTCTTTTGAGCGGTCGTTGTTAGGGACTTCACCAATTTATGTTCCGGTGCGATAACCATGTAGGTTGCACCAAACAAGGTATCGGGACGAGTGGTGTAGATTCTCAGCACATCATCGCCTGGAACTTCGGGAAAGCCAGTGGCTTGTCGCGAGTTCTTCCAACTTTCAAAGCTATCTTTGGCACCGATGTAAAAATCAACTTCAGCACCTTGGCTTCGACCGATCCAATCCGATTGAAGCTTCTTGATACTCGGAGACCAATCTAAGTCATCGAGGTCGCCGAGAAGACGATCGGCATATGCAGTGATTCGCAACATCCATTGTCGCAATGGAATGCGTTGTACGGGATGACTACCACGCTCGCTCTTGCCATCGATCACTTCTTCATTAGCGAGCACCGTACCAAGAGCCGGACACCAATTCACTAGCGCATCATCTTGGTAAGCCAAGCGGAAACGATCGCGATAGGCGTCAACTGCGTGCTCGCCTTCAGCCTTTACTGATTCAGGAATAGGCAATTCGGCAATCGGACGCCCTTTTTTCATTTTGGCGTCGTACCATGTATCGAACAGCACGAGAAAGATGAACTGAGTCCACTTGAAGTAATCAACGTCGGTCGTGGCCAGCACACGATCCCAGTCGTAACTGAAACCGAGCATCTTCAATTGGCGAGTGAAGTTGGCAATATTGTCTTCGGTTGATTTGCGTGGAGGAGTGTTGGTGCGAATCGCGTATTCTTCTGCAGGCAAACCGAAAGCATCAAACCCCATGGGGTGTAGTACTGTTTTCCCGCGCATGCGTTCGAAGCGGCAAACAATGTCCGTTGCCGTGTAACCCTCAGGGTGACCAACATGCAATCCTTGACCACTTGGGTAAGGGAACATATCGAGGACATACAGTTTCTTGCCGGCAGGAAGCTCCGGCGTCTTGAAGGTTTTGTTTGTTTCCCAAAAGGACTGCCATTTAGGTTCGATCGAAGCTGGATTGTATCGAGGCATTGAGTGATCAGCAGGGAATAAGGGATTTCGAAAGAGAGCAAAAACAAAATCGGATGAATGCCGCCCTCGGCCAAATTGGAAAGCTACATTTTAACAAATGCTAGGACTATATGAGGGGGGGAGGCGGTTCAACAAACTGTCTAATTCAGTTTTTCCGAGGTTGTAGTCACTTTTAAGAACCCGGTTTGGCCTCACGATTTGGCCCTATCTTGAGGGTGTTAGAACCCGCAAATTCGGAACCTCGCGAACTTGTTTCCCTTGGTTTTTCTGGTTTCGATTCAATAATTCGAGTCGACCGTTGACGCAGTCCCTGAATATGGCATCAAACATTAGCGATCTCCTGCGATCGTCTTTAGTCGAATTTCGTTTTTTAGGTAAATGGTTGGAATCGCGTATGTTCGCTATGAAAAAGTCGATCCAAACGGTTTTGCTCGCTTCAGCAATAGCCAACGTCGCCGGTTCCACCGCCCAGGCCCAATGTCTGTTAGATATTTTCGGGTGGGGCAAGTCGTCCAGCACTCCTAACCCAAGTGCTCCTCCTACCTATCCATATTCATCAAACTACCCAGTTGTTCCAGCAGGCTATCCGATCCAAGGTCAGCCAGTTGTCGGTGGAATGCCTTACTCTGCTGGTTATGCAGGGATTCCGCAGAGCGCGATTAGTTTGGGAGCACCGACCAACTACAACACAAGTTACTTTCCTGTACCGACAACGTACTATCGCCCTGTAACCACCACAGATCCTCGCACAGGTCAGCAAGTGACTACGATGATGCCTTGCACCTCTTATCAGATGCAAGCACTTCGGTCCCCCGCTTGGTCTTTAGGGCAATGGGTTCACGGTGGTAATCAAGTGCCGATGGTACCTGCGGGACCGTTGCCCGCTGCCACTAGCAGTCCTGGTTTGACGCCTCCTGGCGGAACACCGACAGCCTTATCGAGCGGCTTGTCGAATACTGCAGATCCAAACGCTGTGCCAACGCTCCCTGCAATCAACCCAACATTGCCAGTATATGGAACTCAAGTTCAAAGCGGTTACGGTAACCCGAATGTTGTCGCTAATCCTCAAAACCAATGGGGTACATATAACAACGGCGTCGTTTCAGCGAACTACTTGCCAAGCACTGCACCCGGTACTTATGGCAATGCCGCTCCGGTACCAAATTCCAGTGGCGTTCCAACAGGTGTTTATCCAAGTGATTGGAACGTTCCGGTAAATAACCCAACCTATCCCAACACTACGGCATATCCCAATACGACTGTGAATGGAGTTTATCCGAACGGTTACGCTCCTGCTGCGGGATATAGTGCGCCTGTTACGAGCGATACCTACCCCTCCCTGCCAGCCGATCAACAGTATCGATCTGCACCGATGTTTTCGGCTCAACCAAGCGGTGGGCAGGCTGGTTCAGTACAACCAGGTTCAATGCAACCTTGGGACGCAAATCAACCGTCGAATTCAGTGCAACCAAACAACGCGGTGAACGATCCGGAGGCAAACATTAAGCCCGTTTTGCCACCAGACGATTCCACCAGTCGTTTCCAAAGAAAACCGGATCCGAGCTTGTTGTCGAGCAACGGCAATGAAGGAAAGATTCAGAGTGTGGTACGACAACCAACGGCTGATATGCGCGAGATGAGCAGCAAGAGTATCGAGCGAGTGCCGAACACTTTCAAAGATGAATTGAATCTCCCTGCCCCGCCAACTCTGGGCACCGATTCCAAGCCAACAGCGAATGGAAACGGGACTTTAGGACCCGCTCTGAAACCAATTCCATTACCTGATGGATTTGATGCCGAACCACAATGGAATCCAAGCCTTTTGAATTCCAGCGATAAGACAGCTGCCGTTCAAACGCTTGAGCAAGCTGCCAAGAAAGCGTCGCCGGCCAAGGTAACCAATGATGATGTGCGCTGGGCGAGCTTCGCGGAAACATCGTCTGCTGCTAAACCAAGTGAAAGTGGTCGACGTCCTGTGATGACATCGACTCCCAAGAGCGAAAACAAATCTCGCTACGATGCCAGCGGCTGGAAGTCGGCGAAGTAGTTTGGGGCTCCGACCCGAACTAAAAAATCGCTTGGTCACTTAGAATTATGCATCAATAAAAAAGCGTAGCTTGGGTCTCCGACCCGAGCTACGCTTATATCTTTTTATGTAGTTCGGGTCGGAGCCCCAAACTACGTAGTTACTTGCCTGCTCCCAAGAGTCGCAATTGGGCGCGAGCTCGAGAGACTGCTTTCTCTTTGGCAGCACGGGCTTCCGAGTTCTTCGATGGCATGCGATTCGCAACTTCCAATTCTCGTGTCGCTTCTTCTTGCGAGAGTTGCGAGACGGGAACTAAGCGGTCGGTGAGTAAGGATACGACATTGTTAGCTACTTGCACAAAGCCAGCATCGACAAAGTATCGCTCTTCATTCTGACCTGATTTGCGTATCTTGAGGCACCCATAGCCCAGGCGTCCAATGACGGGACTATGGCCTTGCAAAATACCGAATTCACCGTCGTACATCGGCAGAACAATCGACTCTGCCGTGACGTCCATCTCAGTTCGCTCAGGCGAAACCACAATGCACTGAAGTGAGCTCATAGGACACTATTTCCCTTGTTTGGCCATCTTCTTGGCTTGTTCTTCAGCTTGTTCAATAGCACCTACATACATAAATGCTGGTTCTGGCAAATGATCCCACTTACCATCGCAAATTTCTTCGAAGCTTCGAATGGTATCTGCAAGTGGTGTGATTTCACCAGGTTTGCCGGTGAACACTTCAGCCACCAAGAACGGTTGTGACAAGAAGCGTTCGATACGACGAGCACGATGCACAATCATCTTGTCATCTTCGCTCAACTCGTCCACACCCAAGATCGCGATGATATCTTGCAATTCGCGATAACGTTGCAGAGTTCGTTGAACGCGGCGAGCAATCGTGTAATGACGATCACCCACGTATTGTGGATCCAAAATACGGCTATTAGAAGCAAGTGGATCCACCGCAGGATAAATACCCTTTTCGGCAATCGCACGTTCCAAGTACAAGAACGCATCCAACTGGCCGAACGCGGTCGCAGGAGCAGGGTCAGTCGGGTCGTCAGCAGGTACGTACACCGCTTGCACCGACGTAATAGCACCTTGCTGCGTCGAAGTAATACGTTCTTGAAGCGCACCCATTTCCGTGGCCAACGTTGGTTGGTAACCCACAGCGGAAGGCATACGTCCCAACAACGCTGATACTTCGCTACCAGCTTGCGAGAAACGGAAGATGTTGTCTACGAACAACAACGTATCTTTACCAGTGGTATCGCGGAAATATTCGGCCATGGTCAACGCAGCCAGAGCCACACGCAAACGGGAGCCTGGTGGTTCGTTCATCTGGCCGAACACCATGCAAGTTTGTTCGATAACTTTTCGACCGGTGGTACCGATTTCCGTGTGTTGCATTTCCAACCACAAGTCGGTTCCTTCGCGGGTTCGCTCACCCACACCGGCGAACACGGAGTAACCACCGTGAGCGGTTGCGATACGAGCGATCAATTCGGTTAGAATAACCGTTTTACCCAACCCTGCACCACCGAACAAACCTGCTTTACCACCGCGAACGAACGGAGTTAGCAAGTCAATAACTTTAATACCTGTTTCGAAAACTTCCGTATTGGTGGAGAGTTCGGAAACCTTAGGAGCTTGGCGGTGAATAGGCCAATGATCGTCAGCCTTTACTTCGCCGCGTTGATCGATGGCATCGCCGAGAACGTTGAAAACGCGACCGAGGGTAGCTGTACCAACAGGAACCGAAACTGGCTTGCCGGTATCGACGCAATCCAAACCTCGCATCAAACCTTCGGTGCTACCTAGAGCAACGCAACGCACTCGTCCGCCGCCCAAGTGTTGCTGAACTTCACCGGTCAAATTTACTTTGACGCCTTTTTTCTCGGAAGAAATTTTTACCGCGTTGTAAATTGGCGGCATATGTCCTTCGGGATACTCTGCGTCGAAAGTCGAACCGATCACCTGGGTGATTCGTCCCACCATCCGGCCTGATGTCGCAGTTGCCATATTTTCGAATCTCTTTACTGAAGGAAACGTTTTGTTGTTTGAGCCAATTAAAAACTACTGAAGCGTGTCGCCATCGTTCGCATTTGCGAACCGATTGCATTATCCTTCCAACGCTTCCACACCACCGATAATTTCCATGATCTCGCGAGTGATACGAGCTTGTCGAGCACGGTTATAGGTCATCGACAACTGGCCAATCATCTCACCAGCGTTTTCTGTTGCACCCTTCATCGCTACCATGCGAGCGATTTGCTCACTCACAGCGGCGTCCAGAAAACACTTGAATAATTTAACTCGGAAACTAGCGGGAACTACTTCTTCCAAAATGCTTTCTGCAGATGGAAGAAATTCATAATCTGCCGCTTTCTTGTCGTCAGCTGAAACCGTCGTCTGAGTTGGAGTATCCAATCCAGCCAACGGCAACAAAGTTTCCACGACGGCTTCTTGTTTGGAGCTGCTTAGGAAGCGAGTGTAAGCGATGTCCACACGGTCAATTTCACCTGCAATGAATCGTTCCATCAATTCATTAGCGATCACAGCGACATCCGCAAATGCGGGCTTGTCTTCGAACTGCGTGTAGCTCTTGTCTACCGACAGGTTCTTGAACTTGAGGCCGTTGATACCGCGTTTGCCGCAAACATGCAGTTCGATCTTGTTGGTGGCAGGCACTAGGTCTGCCCTTTTCGCGAGCAGAACTCGCAATACAGAGCTGTTATAACCACCGCAAAGGCCGCGATTGCTGGTGAGCACCAACATGACGACATTTCGGGTTTCTGGCCGAGCCTGCAACAGTGGATGACGAATTTCTGAGACGCTGTTAGCTAAGTCGCGAACGATTTGAGTAATACGTTGAGTATAGTCGGTAGCAGCCGCAGCTCGGTCCATCGCTTTCTTAAAACGCGCCGTGGCAATCAATTCCATGGTTCGCGTGATTTTGCGAATGTTGCGAATCGACTTCCGTCGTTTATCAAGTAAGCGAATGTTTGCCATAGTTCTACTACCGATTCTCGTTCGTTACCAAAGCTAACAGCCAAGATTTACCACTAGTTCAAGCGATAACCACGCTTGAATTCATCGATGGCAGCCTTTAGACCTTCTTCCAATTCGGACGACAAGTCACCGCTTTGCGTGAGCTTAGCCACAAAGTCCGATTTGCGATCATGCATGAATTGCAAGAAGTCCAATTCCCATTGTCGAACCTTGTCGACTGGTACATCGTCCATGTAACCACGAGTACCAGCGTAAATGCTAAAGATCTGATCGATGACGCTCATCGGCTGGTATTGAGCTTGCTTGAGCAATTCGACCATTCGATAACCGCGGTCCAAACGAGCCTGAGTAGCAGGGTCAAGTTCGGTACCCAACTGGGCGAACGCAGCGAGTTCACGGAACGAAGCCAAGTCGAGACGCAAACCACCGGCGACTTTCTTCATCGCCTTGATCTGAGCGGCACCACCCACGCGAGAAACGGAAATACCTACGTTCATAGCAGGACGAATACCTGCGAAGAACAAGTCAGGTTGCAAGTAAATCTGACCGTCGGTAATGGAGATCACGTTGGTTGGAATGTAAGCTGAAACTTCACCTTCCAAGGTTTCAATGATGGGCAAGCTTGTTAGCGACCCGCCTCCCATTGCTTTGGACAGTTTTGCAGAACGTTCGAGCAAACGCGAATGGCAATAGAACACGTCACCAGGATAAGCTTCGCGACCTGGAGGACGTCGCATGAGCAACGACAACTGGCGATAGGCAACAGCCTGTTTGCTCAAGTCATCATATACGATCAAAGCATGCTCGCCCTTGAACATGAAGTATTCAGCCATCGCTGTACCAGCGTAGGGAGCGATGTACTGCAAAGGAGCAGGAGCGGAAGCACCGGCAACGATCACCGTGGTGTAGTCCATCGCGCCAGCTTTGCGAAGAGCTTCGATAACCAAGGCTACCGAGGAGTCCTTTTGACCCACTGCAACGTAGAAGCACTTAACGCCGGTGTTCTTCTGATTGATGATGGTGTCGATGGCAATTGCCGTCTTACCCGTTTTGCGGTCACCGATGATCAACTCGCGTTGTCCACGTCCGATTGGGGTCATCGCATCAATGGCTTTGATCCCGGTTTGAAGTGGTTCATGAACGGGTTGTCGTTCGGCAACACCGGTGGCAATCACTTCCACAGGGCGTTGTTCGGAGGATTCAACTGGACCTTTACCGTCCAATGGATTACCGAGAGGGTCAAGTACACGGCCGATCACACCTGGACCAACAGGCACGGAGAGAAGTTTGCCAAGAGCTCGAACTTCGTCACCTTCGTTGATCGTCAAGTAATCACCAAGAATGATGACCCCGACGCTGTTTTCTTCCAAGTTAAAGGCCAATCCGATCGCACCGCTAGGAAACTGGACCATTTCCCCAGCCATTACGCCGGAAAGACCGTATACGCGAGCAATACCGTCACCGACTTCCAGAACCGTGCCGACCTCGCGGACATCGATCTGGCTCTCGAACTGCTCGATCTCGCTTTGAATGACCGATGCTATTTCGTCCGAGTTGAATTTCATGGACCCACCTCGATCGCCCTTGTTGAAAGGCTAATAATTTATGAATAACCGGCCACAACTACCGGTCGAAAATAACCAAAACACAAAACACGACTATCGCAAACAACTAGCTAACCAAAGAAGAACTTTCTTTGCTTAGCGCTCGCGCGGAACCCGTTTTCGCGGCTCGCAATAGTTGATCGAACTTGCCGGTAACACTGCCATCAAAAACGGTGTCACCGATTCTCAAAACCAAACCGCCGATAATCGACGGATCGACCTTTGTTACCACACTCACTTCGCGATTAAGCTTAGTCTTGAGTTGGCCGCGAATGCCATCAACTTCCTGCGCGCTCAATTCGATCGCACTTGTCACGAGCACACGCACACGTCCCAACTCTTCATCTCGAAATTCTGTGATCGAGCGTTGAATCCCGCGAACAAAATTCAATCGCTGACGTCGGCAGAGAACCTTCAAGAACTTCAAAAGAGTTGCGTCGACATGAGCTCCAAGAATCTTATCGAGCAGAGATTCTTTTTGCTCGAGACTCAACTTGGGAGAATTCAAAGCTGCTTCCAACTTTGGATTCTTGGAAAATACTTCTTCCACCACAGTCTGGAATTGGTTGAGTAATTCATCGGTGTTAGAAGACTTACGCGCAACGCCCAGCAATGCTTTCGCATAAACTTCGCCGACGTGCTCTTCTTCGCTGTCGAAGACGGACGCAACTTTTGGCATTTCTTGCACAGTAACACCCCGAAACCGAAAGGATCACAAATCAATCAAAACTGAAGAGGAACTACAAAACTAATTGCGGCTTGGAAACTGTGTGAGAACCTCAGCAACCAATTGCTGGTGATCTTCTGCACGAAGTTCGCGACCAACAACTCGCTTTGCCAGCGAGAATGCCAAATCGGTGGACTTCGATGACAATTCCGAAAGAGCAACGCGTTTTGCTGTTTCAATTTCTGCCAATGCCTGAGCCTTCTGGCGTCCAGCTTCTGCCTGAGCTTCGCTGATAATCTTCTGGCCGGCGACTTCAGCATCTTTACGAGCTTGAGCCAACATGTTCTGAGCTTCTTGAGCAGCGACTTCGAGCTTTAATTCATATTCTCGAAGTTTGGATGCTGCGTCAGCGGAAGCCTTCTCGGCGTTCGCGATCAGAGTGCTGATGCCCGTTTCACGCTTGGCCAAACCTTCCATGATTGGACCCCAGGCCATGAAATACAGTCCAGCCAGCAACAACAAGAACACGACGACCGTGAACAGAGCCTTGTCCATTCTCCAGTCATCAGGCGATTCCATTTTACTGGAGCCGTCTTTGTGTGTGTTGTCTAAGTCGTCGTGACCATGTTCAGCAGCATGACCAGCCTCGTCACCATGCGAATCAGCGTGAGCTTTTTCTGCTTCCGCTTTCGTTTCGCCGGCTGCAGGTTTTCCTTCTTCGTCGGCCAAGGCTTGGCGATCCAACGCACAAATCGTCAGAAAACCAAACAGCAATACGAATACAGCTGAAAAACCCAAGCAGTTCCACGTATTTACACGATTGGTTGTATTCGCCAACGGCGTCATAAATCGAAAACTGTTATCAACCGAAAATCTTGATTTCATGGCAAAGTCCTAAGACAGCAACTTGAACACCACACTAAGCGAGACTTAGCGACTTGCATCAGGTGCTAGGCTCATCGGTGAGACTCTTCACTGAGATGCAATCGTCGAGCACTGAGAATTAGCCGCCAAAAGGATTTTGGGTCGAGCAAACGTAAATTGCATAGAAGGTAAAACCTTCGATAAGAGCAGCCGCGATGATCATCGCAACTTGGATCGTACCAGCGGAGTCTGGTTGACGAGCGATCGATTCAACAGCACCCTTGGCGAGAAGGCCGATGCCCAGACCAGCGCCGATAGCAACCAAGCCTGCGCCAACAGCACCAGGAATAGCACCTGCAACGCTCTTCGCTTCCTGAGCCATGCCAGGAGCTGCCATAACCAACATCAGAGCCATTGCCCAAAATACAACACGTACCGAATTTAACACAGCAGATTCTCCTGAAAACAAACGATTCGAGATAAACCCGTTCCGAAAAGGAATACTAAAGGATCGGAATGACGCCATTCTTCAACATCATGCTTAGTGGTGATGATGAATCGCGCTGCCGACAAACAATGCCGCCAAAAAGGTAAACACATACGCCTGCAGGAAGCAGACGAACAATTCCAAAAAGCTCAACACGGTGGTACCGAGTATTGAGATCATTGCAACCAAAGACCACGTACCCATATGCATGGAAACCGCATGGGCACCAAAGGCAATTCCCATAATCGCTAGAAGCACCAAGTGACCTGCGACCATGTTCGCCAATAACCGAACTGACAGAATCAAGTGCTTGATTCCAAACGAAAGCAATTCAATCATCAAAATCAAAAATGAAAAAACCTTGCCAATACCGAATGGCATATCGATGTGAGGAGCCTGGTTGGCAAAGAAACCCACTGGACCAAGTTCCTTTACTCCAAATCCAAACGATGTAAGGAAAACAATGGCAGCCAAGGCAGACGTTGTCGCGAATGCCGCGGTTGGTGCCCCCAAAAAGGGAAGCATGCCCATTAGATTACAACCGAGGATAAAGAAAAACAGGGTAAGGAATAAAGGCAAAAAGCGGTCAGCATCGTGATCACCCATTGCTGGCACGACCACTTGGTTGCGGACAAATTGAGCCAAGCCTTCGAGCAGATTCCACATCTTACCCTTAGGCGACCCACCATCCTTAACCTTGCCTGCTAACCAGCGAAAAGCAAATAGCACGATTACTGCGACTGCGACTTCAAGTATCATATAGCGCGAGACGCAAAAACCGGCTTCCGACTCGTACGCGTTTCTGAGTTGGCCACCAAAAATCTGGGGGATAAAAACCTTCCCCGACAGAGCTTTGCTGTACCCATCTAGTTTGTGCTGATCCCACTTAGCCCGATCGAGAGACAGATACTCCTGCAACGCTTCTTGTGAGTTGGCATCAACCGATGCCTTTTCCCAAGCCGCCTTCTTTTGCGGATCGCGGATCATCTTTGCAACCCAAGCGAATTCTTCCGTTGGATTTTTGGCTAGGTAGGCATCTAGTGGATCGCGAGCGTCGGGGGCATTCTTGGATGCCCAAGTTCGAGCGGTCGCTTCCAGCTTGGCAACACCATCGTTCAAATAACGATCGAGTGGTTTGCCATGATTGGCGTGACTGTGTTTCGCTTTTTCCCAACTCGACTTCACACTTTCCAGCGTGCCCGGTTCTCCTGTAATTTCGGAGAGGGTATGGATAAAGCGATCCGCTTCCCAATCTTGATAGTCGTCGTCTAAACGAACGAACCAAGGAAAGCTGCCAGCGATTTGCGCTGGGCTCTCGTAATGACGTGACCAAAACGTGGTTGGAACGTCGAAATAATAACTGTCTTTGATGTGTAGGATATCGGAGGCCATGCGTCGTTAACTACTTTGCGAGTTTTTGAAGCGTCCAATCACAAGCGTTTCGCCTGCCGAGTTAAGAGCCAAGATTGTAGTACCAGAAGCGGAAAATAACAGGCCACTAAACCCGAAGAAAGCAGAAAGTCTTGACCCGCTTTCGAAAGCATTAGAATCAGCAGCGCCATGGTCGAAAAAGTGCTGCGCCAGCCAATGCCCAGCATCGCTGCTGCAAACCGCCATTGTGGATCGGTTGAGCGGAAGTTGAAGATTAGTGGGGGGCCAAATGCCAAAAGTGCAAATCCAGCGAGAAGGCCAGGAGTTCTTAGTGTTTCAAGGCTCGGGTCAGATAGTTGTCTCTGGTTTGTCCATAGTGCCGCCACTGCTGTGGAGAAAAACACAAAGCCGAGAAGAATCCTTAATTCGGGAGCCGCAAGTCGAATGCAGTTCAGCCACGACTGCTTGACGATGGGGCTCTTCGGAATCGGTAACTCCGACATGGAATCACTACCAGACGCTCCAGCCTCGCGCCCGGCTCGGGGCGAGCCAGCGAAAGAAATGTGGGGCGTGGAGATCATCACCATGGGAAATGTCGCTACGAGATGGGAGAGGAAGCGGAGTTATTTCTTGAGGTTCTCGCGTTGCAGTATGCCAATCAAAGCAATGAGACCAACGATCATGCCAATCAGGAAACCAATGACGGCAATAATTTTTGTTCCCAACCACTGATCGAGTTTGCCACCCGCCCACCCCAGGGCCAACATCACGACACCCACCGCCAATATGCGGGAGAGCCAATTCAATGCCTCGCTCATGGGAGAAACTTTGGGCATTGCAGATAAGCGCCTAAGGCTTGGACAGCAAAACTATGGTCGCTCAGTCACCGAGGTGAGCACTGATTTGGTTCCCCCGGTGTCTGGGCACTACGGAGAGCGAGATTAAAAGCTAGTAAGGTGGAATGCAAGCAAAAGCGACAATTTGACGCACAAATCCGGTGTGATTTCACATTGGGTGATTTCAGAAGTACTTTTCTTTTGGAGGGGGGCTTGGTTGGGTGGTTTGTGCGGCCTTGAGCGCCACAAACAAGGTGCCAGGCACCCTGTTTTAAGGCCCCAACGCCCAGTTTGAGCCCATTTTTTAGTTGTTTAGGGTGGGGTGTCAGGGGATGTTGTGGATATATTGAAAGTAACATCTAGGCGAATCTTACCCTGGTTGGCATACTGGAAGTCTATACAAAACTCCCGCAATAGGCACTCTTTGGACGAAAGGCGTTCAAGGGGGCCAAGTGTTGACTGACCTACGGGAGTGTTGTGCCGGTATCCAGTTCGCGGCACGGAGGGCGAGTTCTGGTCGATAATTTATTTCTTCCCCGAGCGTTAAGAAGTGAATCTGAAACGCTGGAGGTGCGACCTTGATCACAAAAGCCGACTTGAAGACGCAAACGAAATCGGAACTTGGGCGACTCGCAAAGGGGTTAGGTGTCTCCGATTGGCAGAGCATGCGAAAAGAAGATTTGGTGGCGCTGCTTTCAAAGAAGAAGGCTGCTGCTGAGTCGTCTAAAGGGGGTGTAGCCAAAAAAGCTACCACTGCACCGAAGAAATCTCCCCCCAAAAAATCTGAACCTGCCAAGTCGGTGAGCAAGAAAGTCGAAGTCAAGGCGGCTGTTAAACCGACTGTAGGCAAGACAATTGCAGAAACGAAAAGCAACTCGAAAGAGAAGGTGGTTGCGCCTGCTAAGGCTGGAGCGAAAGCGGTTTCAAAACAATTGGCTCCCGTTGCCGGAAAATCATCGTCGACCAAAGTAAATGGTGAAGCCGACGGTAGATCGTCCACGAAAAAGGGGGTTGCCGAAGCCCCTGCGACTGTGGCCAAGAAGCCGGCGGTCAAAGAGGATGAATCCGCCAAAGTAGCCAAGAAAAAAGGTGCTGAGCCAAAGACTATTGCGAAAAAAGAAGCAACGGTAGCTCCAGCGAAAACGTCGATCAACAAACCCGTTTCAAAGGCACCAGCGGCTCCGACTGTAGCTCCAACAGCTAAAAAGAAAATTGTGGAGGAGCCGAAGGTTGAAAAGAAAAAGCCTGTCGCCAAGAAACACGTCAGCACAACGGATGTGAAGATCTTAGAGCAATTGCGAAAGCTGCAGGAACAACGAGATCTGTATAAAGACCTGGCTCAACCGCCCATGAAACTGGCTGAGCCGGTGGTCTTTGTCGAAAAAATGCCCCCTAAACCAGAAGACAAAGATCGCGTGGTGTTGATTGTCCGCGATCCATTCTGGTTGCAAGCCTCCTGGGATGTAAGTCGCCGCGCCATCGAGCGAGCACGCGCATCGATGGCCGAACATTGGCACACTGCCAAGCCCATTCTCCGCTTGTTGACCATTGGTGGGACGGGCTCAACCAATGCTTCCGAAACAGTGGATCGTGACATCGAAGTCCATGGTGGCGTCCGCAACTGGTATATCGAGATTAAGACTTCGCCTGGAACCTTCCGAGTGTTGCTCGGCTATTTAGCCTCGAATGGTCGATTCCACGAATTGAGCCGCAGCAATATTGTGACCACTCCAGCCCCTGGCAGTGCCGATGCGGTCGATGGAAATTGGGCCGATATCGCGCAGGATTGCGAACATATTTTTGCTCTTAGCGGTGGCTACAATCCAGAGCATGAATCCAAAGAGCTGCAGGAGATGTTTGAGGATCGACTCAAGCGACCAATGGGGTCGCCGCAACTGACTCAGTTCGGTGGTGGTGCTGAAGCTCCGCTGAAACGCAAAAAAGAATTCCAATTTGATATTGATGCCGAGATGATTTTGTTCGGTGTTACCCATCTGGATGCGTATGTTACTTTGGGCGGTGAGCCAGTTAAGATTCGGGAAGATGGATCGTTCTCGGTTCGATTGCCATTGCCCGATCGCCGTCAAGTTCTACCCGCTGTAGCAAGCTCTCGCGATGGATCGGAACAGCGTACTATCGTGATTGCAGTTGAACGAAACACCAAGGTTATGGAACCGTTGAGCAAAGAAAACGAGGAGTAATCGGCCCATGGAGCGGGCGCATCAATTGGTTCATTGGTTTTCGAGATACCCTTCCTGTTTAATTGCGTTTTCGGGCGGCGTTGACAGCGCTGTAGTTGCTCGCGCCGCCTCGGAATATCTGGGTGACAAAGCCCTGGCTGTAACCGGTGTCGGCCCCGCTGTAGCTCAGTCTGAATTGAAGATTGCAGCCGATGTGGCGAAGCAGATTTCTATTTGTCATGAATTTGTAACAACCCATGAAAGCGAGCAGGAAGCTTATCGGGTAAATGACCTGAGGCGCTGTTACCACTGCAAAACGGAATTGTATGGGACGCTCGTTCGCTTGGCCAAAGATCGCAAGATTGAAGTGGTCGTTTCAGGGACTAACGCAGATGATCTCGGTGATTATCGTCCTGGTCTTCAGGCCGCAGCTGAAAACGCAATTCAGCATCCGTTAGCGGAACTCGGATTTACGAAAGCTCATGTAAGAGAGCTCGCGCATTATTGGGGGCTTAGTGTCGCCGATAAGCCCGCTTCGCCCTGTTTGGCAAGTCGAATTGCATATGGGATTGAAGTTACACCGGAACGTTTGAAGCGTGTTGAACTCGCTGAAGCTTGGCTAGCGGAACGAGGTCTGAGAGAGTTTCGCGTTCGAGTGCATCAAGATGAACTGGCTCGTCTTGAAATAACGTACGCTGATTTGGCTCAGTTCTTTAAGGATGATGAATTTCGACGGAGTGTTGCTCACGAGTTAAGGAAGCTGGGGTTCAATCGAGTGACTGTTGACCTAGAGGGCTTTTGCTCTGGGAGCTTGTACCAACTAAAAAAGACTGTTTCGGGATAGCTGTGCGGTAAGTTGTTTGATCCTCATCCGCATGCAGCTTTGTTGTGCTCTTGCTTGGCTTGTGCTTCCTTCAAATCGTATTTAATGCGCCCTGCGATATCGGTGGCTTCCTTAGGGGACTCCACGCCAGACAACAGTTCCTTGAGCTCTTTCCAACGTCCAGCTTTGGCGAGTAGTCTCCCCAGTTCCCGGCGCTTCAATGCAGGAGAACGAATTTTCCGAGTTTCGTTGATCGCCTTCTCAGCGAAGCTATAGGCCGCCGCAGGATAATCTTCTGTGGACGGATCGAGATTTGCGGGATCGAGTAGTTCGTGGTGAATTCGAAATTCTCGTTCGGCTCGAGTGGCAATGCCGATATCGCGTTTTAAATGGTGCGGACCGAAGGATTGGACGCTTCTTCACTCTGGCACGCTTTACACCAAAGCGTCTGTCAACACTCGCAGCATCAACGCACTTGGGCAAGAGGGCTTACGCATACTAAACCGCTGAGATTTCAGTTACTGCTGTCAATTGTCCTTAGCATAAGAAGTGCTTTACCGCCCATGGATAAACAGGAGTAGAGGTTCGAGCGGGCGGCGTGGAGCTCTCTCCAAGTTGCTATAACCAGCGGGCACTCGAATGCCCTCTGCCACCACCCTGTGCGACTCAATTTTTTCCGAATTGGCGTGAGTAGCTTAACTCAGAACTCGCTTCTCTTAATAGTGGCCCCATTTGCACTCCGTCCGTCCATTCTACGCATCAAAATAGGCATTCCTGTGTGTGTACGCTAGCTACGACAACGCTAAACGGTCGACGCCAGACAAATCCATTGGAAATTGGTATCCCGATGCTTGATGATGACTTACAACTCCCCCAATACCCGCCAACACGCCCCCCACCCATGATAGAGGAGGGCATGCCGCACGCTTTGGTGGTGAGGCTTATTGGGGCACCTGTGACGCAGCGACTCGAAAGAGGTGCAAAATGGTCCCTAAGCAACGAGATCTTTCATCATTCGTCTGGCAAGTACGATCTTCTATTCGACAAGCAAAAGGTAGTTGAGGTTCGCGAGCAACCTATTAATGCAGAGCGACTGCCGGCCAAGGTTGTGGCGGCACTTATGGCGACGAGCAATACCGCCCATACGAATTCATCAGTGGTGCAAATTGAGTCGACAGTTTCTGCCAGCTTGTTGCAAATACTGACCCCATGGCTCATCGTCGTAACTGCAGTCGCCATCTGCTGCTTTATCCCATATGTAGCAACAGCCTTACAGATCGTCGCTATCATTCTTGGCGCAGTACCAGTGATCTACTTAGGTCTATTGTTTTCTCCTATCGGCATGATTTATTTAGGCATCCAGTTTCTCTCCGTTCTATTAGGCGGGCACATTGATGATGATTCTCCACAACCGACGATAGGGCAATTCTTATACAGCCAATTCATGCTTATCGCATCTGCAATTTTTTTCATCGTTGTCGCTGTTGTTGTGTGCTTGGCAGCCGAGCCAGTTGGTGGAGTACTGGCACGACTCCCGAAATCCTCGCAGTCTGAAAGCATTAATCCTGGGACCAACCTCGAATTCGCGAACAGCGACCAGCCTAAGTTCGAGCAAACACAGTCAGCAGAAACCGAAAAACAAACGGCGGAAAACGTATCAAAACGATCGTATGCCAGCCCCGTTGAATCAACCGAAAGCACAAACACTACCAACGTGCCGAAACTCGACGCGTCTGCAACCAATAAGGACTTGACCCCTAGCGCAGACAATCAATCCGCCGATATCGAACAGCTTCAGAAAGAACCAAATACAAATGTCTCCAGCGACGCGACCGCGCCATCCGCAACAAGTCCTCTCGATCCACACACTATCGTGCGCACTTGGCAAGATAATACGGGTGCTTTCCAAATCGAAGCTAAGTGTGTTTCCTTCGACGGGGAATCCGTAACCTTGCTGCGGACAAACGGTAAGCAGTCAACGGTGAAACTTAGTCGCCTATCCAAAGCTGACCTTGACTGGCTACACACCAACTTCCCTAAGGATACTCCACATTGAGCCTTAGCTGTGAGAAATCATTGTACACGCTTCACTCTCTGGCACTGCGACTCATTTCCTGTTTGTTCGCTGCAGTTGCGTTCGTGCAGCTTGGATGCAGCCCAGTCGTGAACAATGACACGTCAGTTGAACAAGATGACTATGCAGTAGCGAATAACCGTTGGGATGATCATCGCGACTTGAAAGCACAGAACTCGCGGAAAAAGAAAACGATTGCCGTGAACCTAAAGCGCTTCGATCTCTGGCAGAATGCCCAGACTCGTGAGGAATTCACGTTCGACATATTGGAAATTATCAATCAGCAACTCGCTCACTCGAATTTCCTTGCTGTAGCTAGCGGAACGGAAGAGTCACGAAGCTTCTGGGGAAATCTGGAAATTGATTACACTGAATCGCCAGGCCGAACCTACCTCAATGGAGTCGTCGGAACAAAATCTGCGGTTAAACTTCGTTTAACCAACCGAGACCATGCGCAAACCACTTGGGATTCCGTCGAGAACACTTTTGATCATGGTTCCGTCATCGTTTCACTATCAGAAGTGTCGACTTCAGAGCTTCGTGCAGAAGCCATGGAATTCGTTTGGCAAGATCTACCGCCCCTTCACATCCTTCCTGCAGCCGCGACTCGAAAGATCGAAGCTTACTGGCCGACTCCTCCCTTAGACAGCACTATCGGGACTTTGCTAACAAAGGATGCGTACTATGCGCTACAGCTTGGGCGTGATGGAAATCGCCTTATCTGTTGGGACCTTGTCACTAAGAAAGTGCGCTGGCAAGTTACGCCCATAGGATCGTCCTCAGGTTCGATCCGGCTAATTCAGCCTCTAGCAGACCAAGTGATAGTGAACGCGGAGTCTGGTCTGTTCGCGTTTGATCAACTGACTGGACAAAAAAAATGGCAGCAAGTCACCCACGATATACGTGCTGACTTTGCTTCAACGAATGGTGTGGCCGCCGCAGTCATTTCGAAAGGCGCCTATGACTGGAGTTCGATAGATAAGGGGACGACGATCGGTGTCATCAAAACAACGTCCGGTCGTTTCAAATGGTCAAGAGAATGGAAAGAGCGATTAAACTCCTCCCTTTTCATCGACCGCAGCACAGTCAGTCTAACAACGGATTCGAGATTTGCGATGCTTGATCTGCGCGATGGAAAGTCTTTGTATGACTGGGAGCTTCCAATATTGCAAGTTCCACACGAATACGCTCACCACGTTGCAAATAACCAGATCTATATATTGGGCGGTGACATGTTGCACGCCATCTCGCTTCGGAGCGGAAAGCCCATTTGGCAATTTGAATTGGAAGCCGCAGTCAGGTTCGTACCCAACATCACGGCTGATGATCGCTCGATTTTCGTGCGTGATGAAGCGGGATGGTTATATGCCATTGATCAGAAAACCGGGCACGGGACTTGGCGACAGAAAATTAAAGAAACGCGCAGGCACGGCTCCACCGATTGGGCTCCCATTTTGGTCAATCAAAATATGTTGCTCGTTGCCACGGAACCTGGGCATCTTTGGTGCTTGTCACCAAGAGAGGGCGACATTCTATGGTACGCACGCCTAAACAGTCCGCTAACAACCGCACCTTTTATTCATGCGAATAAATTGTATCTCGCGACACAAACGGCTGTTTACATAACCCCCATTTGAGAACAGGCCGAGCTCGGTTTGCAACCCCTCAAGATCAGTGAGGCCACTGTGTATCTTTTGAATTAATAACGAGTACCCTTGAAGCAACTTGGAGATAGAACCCACGTATGCCCTACCGCTATCAATGCCCTAATTGTAGACGAAGTATGAAGATTCCCGACCATCTCTATGGTAAAGCCATGGGGTGCCCGGCTTGCAAGCATCCGCTTCAGTGGGATTTAGCTATGGTCGTAGATACTCAGCCTCAAGCGGCTCCTGCGTCGCTGGCGGACTGGACTTCCGATTTGCCGGTTCAAACGAATAATCCCACATCAACACCGAACTACTGGCAACAATTCAAAAGTCCGACAACGACCTCTCCATTTGAATCTGCTTCAACAGCGGGTAAAAAGAAGAAGTCTTCTGATACTTCCACGCCATCGAATATGCCTATCTATGTCATGTTGTCAGTTTGCTTGGTCTTGTTGGTTGGAACTGTAGCCTGGATATCCAATTCGCTGGTTCGGAACTTTTCGAACCGAGGTTCAGGTTCTGGCTCAAGTGACACGTCTGCCACGATCATCGTCGGTCGTTTCCTTAGAATGAAGGGTTTAACACCTGAATTAGAAGTCGATTATGAAGGCTCAAAGTCCAATATTACGCTGACCGACATTCCGAAATCCCAGCTACCTAGGTGGGCAAACTTGCCACCGGCAAGTAAAGTACGATTGCGGGTTCGTTACGCGGGAATTTGGCAAACTTTTGGTCCTTCATCGGGCGGCTCCTCATCGCAAAGTAGTACGTCCAACGCAGCTGGTGAAAGAGTCGTCACATCACGCAGCACGACGTCCAGTTCGAATGTGGAAGTACTTCTTGATTGGGAAGCAGGCCTGATTGATCCAGGCGACGAAACAAATTCATCGACGATCTCCGACGGTATCAGCGGCCCGAGCGGTCGTCAGTTACGGCGTATCTTTAAACAAACTCATACGGTATTCACACCCATCATAGAAGAAGATAGCTTACCTCAGCCCAACCCGGAATGGGCGACCGCTGTGGAAACACTCGATAAACTCGATAGCGACAAGGCCAAAGATGTCGATGTGAGAATCCTCAAAAGGATTTGCGGTATCTCAGCCGATAAAATTGATGATTTGAAGATTCCCGAGCCCTTTATAGCGGCTTTTGGTTTCATTTCAGATCCGCTGGAACGTCCTGCAGACCTCTCTTTTTCAAAGCTCTTTCTTCGTCGCGTCGACGCAGCGTTGGCACTGCGCGAACAAAACGTGCCCGGCTCATCTACACTTCCTTCAATCATTGGTTTGTTGGCTGAAGACAAACCGGAACTCCGTTTGTCAAAAGATATTACCGATCAGTTGGAAGTCATCGTCACAAAATTGTCACTCTTTACGTTAGAAGACCGAATTGCCGCCTTAGAGACATTGTCGAAGAGTCAGGTAGGGCAACGAGCAGTCGCCAAATTCATCCTCGTTTACCTTGATTTCAAAACACCCGCTTCCGAGTTAGCCGGAATCGCTAAAGTGTTAAAGCAACCTTGGGCTGAATCGGCCATCAATCAACTCTTAAGAAGTGAAGACTCAGCCCGCCGCTTATTCAAACTACGTCTTGCTGAAGCTGGCGGAATTCGCTGGCTTGATGTGAAGGAACTTCTCGACACCATCGATCTCCGTTCGACATTTGAAGATAGACTGCGGGTGGTCAAGGCGTTGCGATATACGACAACAGAGCAACAAAGTGACGAGATCCTGAGCTTTGTCGCCGACCAAATGTATAGAAGTGAATTCAACGATAACGAACTGCTCCAAATGCGAGAGGCTGGACTAAATGTTATCTTGAACTTCAAACCGGCGGATACCCGCCGCCCATCTCATGTGCGCAACCTCTGCCTCGAGCCTCCCCCGATCGGAACGCTGGCGATCGAGTGTTTGCGAAAAGAAGCGGAATTCGAAAAGGTGAATCTAGCTGCAGATCGTTTTCCCTATTATGTCAGTGATCTGTTGCAACTTCGTTCGAGATTGAAACATGCGTCTACAAAACAGGAACTCGATAAACTTATCAACTCACTTGACCTCGATACGGCGACGAGTTCGCGCTTTTTGATAAACATCGCCGCCAAAGGAATAA
>JAFLCP010000056.1 GCA_017303505.1 Planctomycetota bacterium
CAATCCGCCACAACCATTTTGGATTTCGCTATGATCCAACCGTTGTTGCGGCAAGGGGGACGAGATGTTGTTCTCGAACGCCTCACCCTAGCGGAACGTACGTTGCTTTCGAACGTTCGCGCTTTCGAGCAATATCGACGTGGATTCTACTTGAACGTCGTCACGGGCCGCACAGCAGACGCTGGTCCATCACGTCGTGGTGGTTTGTTCGGTGGTGCAGGTCTTGAAGGCTTCACGGGACTTGGCGGCGGCTTCGGTCGTGTAGCCGGCGGTGGTGGATTTGGTACCGGTGGAGATAACGGCGTTCCTTCCGCAGGTGGATTCATTGGACTATTGCAAAGTCAACTCGAAATCCAAAACCAAGAAGAGAACGTTGCTCGCTTGCGCGACAACCTCTTGCGTCTGGAAGACACGTTGCGTGAATTGCTGACGACAATTCCCGCTACACAGGAAACTATTCCACGTCAACAATTGCAAGTTTCACAAGCCCAACAAGCTCTCTTCTCTGCGCAGAGTTCTCTTATCAATGCGAAGGCAGCTTTCGAACAACAACTTGACGCGTTCAAACGTACGATGGGCTTACCCGCTTACATTTGTGTTGAACTGCGTGATCCATTGTTGAATCAATTTCAATTGATCAGCCCAGAGCTCAAAGATCAACGTAATGCCATTTCCTTGATCCGCGATTCAGCTGGTCGAGTCAATTTCAAGTTGTTGGAGTTCAGTAAAGTTGAACAAGATCCGCAATCGCTGGAATCCTTCCGCACTATGGTTCGCACACCGGAAGTGGTTGCCGCACTTAGCGAACTGAAAGAAGAATTGGCTCCACTGAAGCTGATCAACGACTCGACTCTCTCCAGCGAAATTCCACGCATCGAAGAAAGCCTGAAGCAACTGGAAGCTTCCTTGCCGCGCCGAATTCAACAACTCAATCAACTCCGAGCCAATTACGAAAAAGATCGTGATATGCTCTGCACGTTGTTGCCTAAGCCAGAACTCGATATCGAACTATTCAACACGCAAGAAATCGAAGCGCTACCTAAGCAACTTCAGGGAGAACTCGATCGTTTGCGAGCCAACATGCAGCAATATCAAGCTCGCATCGCTACACTGGAGCAACAAGTGGGGCAATTGGCAAGCGATCAAGGTGCAGCACCGAACCCCAAACAAGAGTTTGAGAATATTCGCGACAAAGCGATTTTTGAAAGTCAGTCCTTAATCGCAGCCATGTCCGAAGATATCTTGGCACTTCAATTGATCGAGGCCCGCGCTCGAACAGAAACCGTGTCACTACCCGATATCGAACTTGAACCGCGAGAAGCGGTAGATATCGCTCGCCGATATCGCCGCGATTGGATGAACGCACGCGCATCATTGGTCAACAGCTGGAGAGCCATTGAATTGGTCGCGGACGATCTCGAAAGTTATCTCGATGTCGTATTCAGCGGTGACGTACAAAACCGTGGCGATAATCCGCTTGAACTAAAAGGCACGACCGGTCGCCTGCGCGTCGGTCTGCAATGGGACGCACCAATCACCCGTTTGCAGGAACGCAACCGCTATCGACAAGCTCTCATCGAGTATCAACAAGCTCGCCGATCTTATTATCAATTCGAAGATAGTATTTGGACACTCATGCGTTCGATCTTGCGAACCATTCGTGCCAACCAAGTCAACTTCGAGTTGCAACGCTATGCGGTTCGAATTGCCGCTCGACAAATTGTGCTCAACGAAGACATCCGTCAAATCAACGAAGCGCTAAGCCAAGCATCTGGTCCGACAGCCGCTCGCGATACGGTCTCGGCTTTGCAAGACTTGCTCAACGCCCAGAACTTCTTCATGGGTGTCTGGGTGAACTACGAAGTCCTTCGCAGAACTCTCGACCAAGAGTTGGGAACCATGCAATTGGACAGCGAAGGTTTGTGGATCGATCCAGGTCCAATCCGTTTGGATACCGTTGGTGGTGAGTTCAGCCCGCAAGCTTTGATGCTCGAAGAAGCGGCACCGGTGAATTTGCCCGAACAAGTTCAGCTGGACAACTCACAACCGGTGGGAACGTCGGTACCGGGGATGATACCGATGGAACAACCCGGCATTACATACACCGGAGTGATAGCACCGCCAACAACGCCTTCTATCCAGGCAACATTTCCGCCGAATCCGATCGGACTCCCTGCAACGACCGGAGCAGTTCCCAGCTCAGAGGTAGCTCCCAATGCGACCATTATCAATCCATTGGGTAGCCCAACGGGTTCTCTTCCGATGATCCCACGTCCGCAAGAGCCCGTTGGATTTAAACCATAACCACCCATTTGAGCCATTCCGCCAATTATTTCAGGGAAGGGCTCGAAACAACCCAATCGAGGGGAGAAACTATTTCGATCGATTGGTGTTTAGAATGAATTAGGCCCCCGAAGTTTGTAAGGTTGGCAGCCCAGGTTATTTAGCTTTGGTTGCCATTCGACTACACTATTAGGTGTACTTTTACAAACCTCTGGTGTCTGTTCGTCCTTTGGGCCAGAACAAACTCTGGCGCGATCCAAGCTCACACCATTGTCGATTTTCTGGGTACCGAGCGCGAATTACTCACCCAATACCCAACCTGCCATAGATTGCTCGGTCCCCTACACGTTTTCCTCTTTCTCCTGATTAGGGAGAGCAAGCCATGAAACACAATTTGTCCTCGAATGTGGCCCAGCCATCACTCACAGCCAAGGCACGGCGGCGACAATTGACGTCCCGACGTGGAAAGGCCCAATGGATTGCGTTGGCCGTAATTATTGGCTTAGGTGGTACGGCGGTCGCCTATCGATCCATGTTTGGTTCGAGCCAAACGATTTCGGTTACGGAAATGATTACCGATACAGTGCGTCGTGGGCCATTCGACCACATCGTGTTGGAAGATGGCGAAATTGAAAGCAGCGAAAATCAAGAAGTGATTTGCCAAGTCAAATCGCGAGCCGGTAGCGGCACACCGATTCTGTGGGTCATCGATGAAGGAACCTATGTCAAAAAAGGCGACAAACTGGTTGAACTCGATGAATCCGCTTTGCAAACCGAAGTGAAGAGCCAGCGCATCGTTGTCAGTACGGCTGAAGCGACCGTGATCGGATCGGAAGCCCAACTCAAGCAAGACGAAATCGCTCGCCAAGAATATCTTGAAGGTACCTACCTCACGGAACGAAAAACCATCCTCAGCGAAATCGCGCTGGCGGAGCAAGAGTTGCGCAAGTCCGAACTTCAATTGGGTAGTGCCGAACGTTTGGCTGCCAAAGGTACTTTGAAGCCGCTGCAAATCGAAGCCGAGAACTTTGCTGTTCAGAACGCTCGCAACAAACTTGATTCCGCTCGAGCCCGTTTGAAAGTGCTTGATGAACTCACCAAAGCCAAAATGCTGGTGCAATTCGACAGCAACATCGAAAAAGCTAAAGCCAAATTGGATTCCGATCGTAATACGCTGGAAGAAGAGAAAGCCAAACTGATTGAGCTGGAACAGCAAATTCAGTTCTGTACGATCATCTCACCAGCTGAAGGCCAGGTTGTACATGCCAACAAATTCAGCCAACGCGGCAACTCGGAGTTTGTGGTAGAAGCGGGCGCTTTAGCTCGCGAACGACAAACCCTGGTCGTATTACCTGACCCGACCAAGATGCAAGTTAAGGCCAAGATCAACGAGTCGAGAATCACGCTCGTCAACGAAGGTATGCCGTGCAAGATTCGCGTAAACGCTGTCGAAGGCGACCTCTTGGGCCAAGTCACCAAAGTCAATAAATATGCTGAACCAGGGAGCTGGTTTAGCTCGTCGGTAAAAGAATACGCCACCTACATTCAGATCATTAATCCACCTTCTGTGATTCGCACAGGTATGACGGCCGAAGTCCGCATCTTCGTCGAGCAATTGAAAGATGCGTTGCAAATCCCTGTGCATGCGATTTATGAACACAAGGGACATCTCTTTACATTGGTTAAGGCGGGGAACAATTTTGAAACTCGCGAAGTGAAGATTGGCGCCAGCAACGAGAAAATGGTGACCATCAATGAAGGCTTGAAGGAAGGCGAAACAGTCGTTCTCAATCCGCGTTCCCATATGGACAAAATGCAATTGCCAAAGATCGAAGAAACGACCGATCGAGGCGCATTAGAAGACATTGCCAAGAATGCCCCAGCCAAGCCCGAGGGCGCTCCTCCAGGTCAGAAACCTGGTGGAGGTGGTGGTCCTGGCGGTGGAGAATTCAGCGCTGCCAGCATGGCAGATAGAGCACTTGAGTCCGCTGACAAAAACAAAGATGGCGAACTGTCCCTCGATGAAGTTGAAGGGATGGACGAGCGGATGCGCGAATCGGCCAAAGCGGCTGACACCAATGCTGACGGCAAGATCACCAAGGCAGAACTGATCTCAGCCATGGCGAAAGTCGTTGCTCGCATCAAAGCGATGCAAGCCGCCGGTGGTGGTCCTGGGGGAGGCCCCGGTGGACCTGGTGGTGGCGGCCCTGGTGGCGGTGGTGGGCAACGTAGCAATTAGTTTTGTCACGGTGCGTTGTGCATGATTGCAGAGAGCGCACCCAGTGAGGTCTCCAATGATTTCCACACCCACACGATCCGCTTGCTCAGTACGTGATCTGAAAAAGGAATATGTCCTTAAGGGCGAAACCGTTCGGGCATTACGTGGCGTTTTCTTTGATGTGCCCGAAGGTGACTACGTTGCCATCATGGGCCCGTCAGGTTCAGGCAAAAGTACCTTGCTCAATATGCTCGGCTGTCTCGACAAACCGAGCTCAGGTCAGTTGCTCCTCGGTGAGGATGACGTTGCCAAAATGAGCGACGATGAACTCGCCGAAATTCGCTCGCGACGTATCGGCTTTGTTTTTCAATCGTACAATTTGATCCAACAACTTACGGTCGTTGAAAATATTCAAGTACCACTTTTTTACCAAGGAAAATTGGGTAAGAAGGAATCGGACCGATGCGTTGAATTGGCGCATATGGTCGGTCTTGCAGGACGTTTGTCCCATCGCCCGAATCAACTTTCCGGTGGTCAACAACAACGTGTCGCCATCGCCCGTAGCTTGGTTAATGATCCATACTTTATCCTCGCGGACGAACCTACTGGTAACCTCGATTCACGCACCACCGAAGAGATTCTGCAACTGTTCCATCGACTTAACGATGAAGGACGCACAATTATTCTCGTGACGCACGAAGATGAAGTTGCCAAACGTGCCAAACGCGTGGTGCGACTCAAAGATGGTGTCGTGCAGTGGGATCGGTCCAACACCGAAGAGTCCCGACGCGAAGCCGCCGAAAATGCGATTCGCAATTTACCGGTGGAGAGCTAAACGATGTTCTTGATGTGGTATCGCACACTGCAACTTGGTATCAAGAGCTTATGGCTCCATCCGATGCGATCATTGCTAACAATGCTCGGTATTTTTATCGGTGTTGCCAGCGTTATTTGGCTATTGGCAATCAGTGAAGGCATCAGTCTCGAAGCTCAACGCCAAATCGCAAGTCTAGGTGCGGATACGATTATCATCCGCTCGGTAAAACCACCTTCAGAAAAACTCTCGCCTCAAGGCGTGACACCCTATGGTTTGAAACGTGACGAATTGGATATGTTGGTTTCGACCATACCTACCATTCGCAGCGCTCTCCCCATTCGGGAAATCCGTCGCCAGTTCCAATATGAAAATGTCACGATCGATGGCCGACTTGTAGGTTGCACTCCCGAATACGCAGACGTTACTCGGCTCAAGGTGGAATCGGGAAGCTTCATAACGGATGCTGAAAACTTCCGACGTGAAAACGTGTGTGTTCTGGCTGCAAAAGTGGCCGACCGACTCTTCCCTGGTAAAGATCCTCTCAATAAGCCGGTGTATGTTCCGGAAAGCAAAGATTTTTATCGCGTGATCGGTGTCCTCCAACATCGCAATGCTTCAGCTGCCATCGGTGGCTCGCTGGCCGCACAAGATTTCTCAAACGACATCTACATTCCGATTCGCACTCTTCAACAGCGAATCGGTGACACCGTTGCTATGCGTCGCGGTGGTTCGTTCGAAGGTGAGATTCTCGAACTTAACCAAATCACCCTCATCACCAGCTCGATTGAAGATGTCAAAACCACGGCATCTTTGGTTGAAAACGCACTGACCAGCCATAACGACATGCAAGACATCGCGGTTGTTGTACCACTCGAATTGCTCGAACAAGCTCGGACAACGCGTATGATGTTTATGATTTTCATGGGCTTGGTGGCTGCTATCTCTTTGGTCGTTGGCGGTATCGGCATCATGAACATCATGTTGGCCACGGTCACCGAGCGCACTCGTGAGATCGGGATTCGCCGCGCTCTCGGTGCCAAGCGGAGTGACATCGTTCGTCAATTCTTGGTCGAGACCATTGTGCTCAGCGTCGTTGGCGGCGCAACAGGTATCATTGCTGGCGTTATTTGTAACCCAGCCATCAGCCTAACTCGAGACATTATCAAAGACCGCTTCCCACAAACCTTTGCAGCACTCCCTGAAGTCGTGCAGAAGTTAACGCCAACCATCGTTCCCGAATCGATCCCGATTGCGTTTGGAATCTCAGTAATTGTCGGGGTCGTCTTCGGACTTTATCCGGCTTACCGTGCTGCTAAGATGAGCCCTATCGAAGCTCTGCGACACGAATAATCTTCATGTGCAAGCATTCTTTATCAAAGTACAGAACCTCACCTCGCCCATTGATAGCATTCGCACAATGGGCTGAACCGCTACTAGTTAGGTAAGATAAATCGGTTAGAGAATAGATACGCTTTGGCGAAACAACGTTTTTGTTCGCTAGCAGTAAACCGGTATGGTCTTTGGCGGTCTAACTTGATAATTTCCGTGAGGAATGGTCCCAAAGTGCGCGCGCCTCACGGGCGTTGAGACGTACTTGTCCAGAGGATGCTTGGACATATTCGACCGGATGGAGCGACTGAGGTCATGGCCCGTACACGCCGAAAAAAACGATCGAGCACGCAGCGAATTGCGGGGCTGGTTGCGCTGGGCCTCCCCGCCCCCATGCAACGCGTAGCTGATACACGGCTCGGCTCTTTGATGATGCTCATCTTTCTACCGGCGATGATTATCAGCGGTGTGTTGACGGTCGACTGGAAAAACGGCACGCCTTCTTTCAATGTCAATCGCGACAAAGCACAACAACTGAAGAATAAAGCCGAAAGCGAATTGTCGCAATGGAGCCAAGATGGCACGTTGCAAAACTGGCAAGCCAACGTCGAAAAAGCTTGGCAGCAAGCTCAAAACAATTTGGGGCAAAACCAAAGTACTGGCTCGCAAGGTAGTTGGTTACCGCAGCATCCTGCATGGCAACAAAAAGAGCAACGAGCGGCCCCATCAACCAAGCCCTCAACATCTCCAGGCGGCTTTGTGAGCCATACGCAGTCGCAACAACAATCGCCGTCGTTGTGGAATCAGTGGACGCATCAGGCTCAACAACAGCCCGCTCAACCGCAGCAACCAACTTATACGAACCAGCCGAATTACAATCAATTCGATCCATCGCAACAGGGATACAACCAACAAGGTTATCAGCAGGGTTATCAACAAGGTTACGGGCAACAAGGCTATCCACAAGGAACTGTGCCGCAAGGCTATAACCAACAGGGATATCAACAACAGGGATATCAACAACCAGCCTATCAGCAGCAGGGAGGTTGGCCTACGAGTTACAACACTCAACAACCCACGTATAACAATCAACCTAACAGCTATCAACAACCTTACTATGGCAATACACAGGCCACACAAGGTTCGACTGGAACGGCTTGGTTGAGATAGGCATTACAGATGCATTCGCCAACCTAGACGACTGATGAATGCGGTGAGGCTGGCGACAAGCACTGTGATGATCGCGGGGCGCCAAATAGGATTCCAAAAACTCTCTTGCCCAAGCTGTTGATAGATATCCCAGCGCATTAACTGAAATAGTGTCAGAAGCCAAGGAACCAACAAGAAAGCGAATAATGCGTTCGCACCAATGTCGGCCAACCATTGGACTCCCCATAGCTTTTCCATACGATCTGCGAATAGCCACATCACCAACCACAAGTTACAAGCGACTAGAATGCTGTAGAGAATCCAAGCTGGCGACATCTGGCTGCGATCGACCCCGAACTTTGCATCATAAATAATCGCCGCTACCAATAGCCCTACGAGCAGGCCGGCGAACTTCTTCAACGTCTCGCGCACTTGTTCGGATCGGCTGTTATGAAGCATGACACCTACCACACAACCTAAGGTGACACATCCGCCAAGCGGGCCAATCAGGGCTCCGAAGTCAACGTACGAATCTAAGCGAACCCAGTATTCGGCAACCTTGACCAAGTAAGGCTGAAGGCTTCCCAATTCACTTCGGGCTTGAATTCGCGTAAGCCATTGTGATGGATCAAGATTCGCTGCAGCTAACAAGATGGCCGAAATTGCCACCAGGCCAGCTGCGTTACCGCGAGTGAGCAAGTAAGCGCAAGCCCCAATAAGATACCCCCAGCCAATCACACCGAGTGTGCCCCAACCGCGTATCGTTAACCATTGGCCATCGCGGCTTCCATAATAAGCAGCGAGCACCGCGATGATGATCATGGCAGTGATACGAAACAAACTCTGAGAGGTTGTGGAAACATTGAGCGACTTGGGCCAATCCATCCAGCCGACAATCAACGCAGTAATCAAAACAAATTCCCACAAACCGGCGCGCCAGTTTCCTCCGAAGAATGGAGCGTTGGCCATCAAGATCCCCATTACCCACAGACTGATCGTGCGAGTGAGAATGTGATAGGCAAAGAGCCAGCGATTTTTGTTACCAGCAAGTTGCTGCTGAAAAGCGATGGGTATCGCCGCACCACAAACGAGCAAAAACCAGGGCAAGCAAAAATCTCCAAGCCCAAGGTTATCTCGTCCACCTTCAGACACACGCAACCAATTTGGTGTGGTAAAGATGCCGGCTGCATCTGTGATAAAAACCATCAAGATGACAGCCAATCCGCGCATCATATCGAGCGATGGAATGCGGCGAGTTTCGGTGGGAAAATTCATAGTTGTGACTCAGGGGTGGGTAACATAATCGATGGTTAAAATCGCAGACATCATTACTGCGGTTTCAACTCGCAAGATGTTATGGGTAAGGATCCAAGGCAACCATTCATGTTGAAGGGCATATTCAACTTCGTCATCGGTGAATCCACCTTCGGGCCCGATAGCGACCACGATCTCGTGGGGCAATACTTGCGTTACCCATTGTTGCAAAGCCCGCATTCCGACAACAACCGGCAGTGGAGACAATGACTCATTTTTTCCTGATTCTTGCCCACTATTTTCGGTCGTTCCCATTCCCTTCGAAACAGGGTAGGGGTGTGCGATCAATTTCAGTGTGTTGGGTTTCAAGACGCGATCAAGTTCGGACCATTCCACCGGAGCATCGATTTGAAGTAGCCATTCGTTTCGAGATTGTTTACACGCCTCTAACGCAACGCGTTCCAAACGTTCCAAAGCATTGTCGGTCGGCTGCGCTACACCGCGTTCAGTTTCCAGCGGTATGACACGATCGACGCCAAGTTCAGTCAATTTTTCCAACAACCATTTTTGCCGATCACCTTTTGGCAATGAGGTCGCCAGCGTGATACGTGTGGCGCGTTTCAAACTCACGCTTTCTAGCTCTGCGGTTTTCACCACCGTTGCATTTTTGTGCACGTCAATAACGGTAGCTACACCCCGACATCCTTTACCATTAAAGACCTCGACTTCCGAACCTCGCTGCATCCGCAGAACCCTCGCAAGATGGTGGGACTCTCCTTCGGATAGCTCCAAAGAACTGTGGGGGGTTAAGGTTGGGAGATAAAAGCGAGGCAAATTCATCGTTCTGTCCATTCCGAGTCATGATTTCGATCAGATCTACCGATCGTACGACGAATAGGGATTGTACTAGGAAAAGGTGACCATATGAGCCTCGCAGTAAACTATCGCGATTACTGGAAATTCAGTCGTTGGCCGTTTGGTGATTGCGTTCCTCCGCACACCTATCTAAATCTCCCTGGTCTGATCGAAGCGGAGGCTCGCTTACAGGTAATCTTAGAGCGTGTTTATCCTCTCTCGGTAGTCGTTGGACCAGACGGGGTGGGAAAGACCACCTTTTTGAAACACAACTTTGATCCACAGATTTTGATCAAACGAAAACAGCTAGCCCGCCCAATCTATATTTCGATGGCTGGCATGGATCGCGGTGAATTGTTCACTGCCATTGCAGCGACCAGCTACGAACGCTCAACCCGAAATCACTCATTGACCTCGGAACGCTTAGTGCGGGATTTCCTTAAATCCCAGAATTTCCAAGGACTTTCCAGCGCCATCTTCTTGGACGATATTCACTTAGCCACCAGCGATGCGGCCCTAGATGTCTTCCGTTTGTTGGACACCAACGAAAATCTCGCCATCGTCTTGGGCGCGACCGAAATCCCGTCCACAACGTTTAAGGAACTGATTCAAAGTCGAGCTCAATTACGGGTCGATTTGGCCGCGTGGACACTCGCCGATGTTGAACAATTCATTCAACAATCGATTGCTAACGCCAGCGGAAATCCTCTGCTGTTCAACGATCAATCCATCGTGCGATTACACGAACTGAGCGAAGGTATTGCTCGGCGGTTGATCCAATTGTTGGAAATCACCCTTTTGGCTGGGGCAGCGGCGAACGCTGAGAAAATCACTCCTGAGCTGGTCGATTCGGCAGCTGAAGAGATTGCCATCCCCCAAGCTGAGGAGCATTGGGGCATCTAGTTGCCGGTTCCCCAGCATTATCGGCTCACTTGGCTATCGCAGGCAATTCCACAAGGCGGGGACTCAAAGTACAATCGAGCGCTTTTGACGACCCCTTTGAGGATCGATTGTGCCCATCCCGACCTGGTTTTATTCTACTGGTTCTTCATCGCCCGAACTCTTTACGGGCACCCATTGGGTCGGGCCATGGGACGTTGCAGGCTTGGCTGCTCAAAACCTGCCGCTGAGTTTCGGGTTTGCCTCGGCAAATACACTCCCAACGCTGATCATTTATTCATTGATCATCATCGCAATGGCTTTGTTGGGAGGTTGGATACCCCAGGCGATAAAGCTCACGCATAACTGGATGCAAATCCTGATTAGTTTTGTAGGTGGTCTGATACTGGGCATCTCGATTTTCCATATGCTGCCACATGCCTTAGCCGAACTAGGCCCAGAAGGATCGGATTGGGTCGCGTTATTTATGATGGCAGGGCTGTTGGTCATGTTCCTGTTGCTTCGAGCTTTCCATTTCCATCAACATGAACCGCCAGCTCTACACGCTTCACATGCTCACCATGCTGATTCACACACGCATTCCCACAATCACGAACATGCGCATGATCATTCGCACGATCACTCTCATGCTGAGCAACATTCCCATGCTCATGCTCATCCCCATTCCCATGGCACGCACCACCACACTCACAATCATGGCCCCGCACACAAACTCAGTTGGTTTGGAGTTATGTTTGGTTTGAGCTTGCACGCACTGCTTGATGGCTTGGCCGTTGCCGCCAGTGTAGAAGCAGATGCGCATCATGGTGGCAACACGTTGGGCTTGTTAGGCCTTGGGACATTTCTGGCGGTTGCTTTGCATACACCACTGGATGCGATTTCGATCACTGCGTTGATAGGCAATAGTTCTTGGTCCGCGCGAAAACGATTTTTGATGGTGCTCGCGTTTTCTGTCATGTGTCCGATAGGTGCCTTCTTATTCTGGTTGGGTTATCGCGCAACCGGAGGAGATACGGCGATGCTCGTCGGCTGCTCGCTCGCGTTCTCTGCTGGGTTGTTCTTGTGTATTTCATTAAGCGATCTATTGCCCGAAATGGAATTCCATTCGCATAATCGAGTTCAACTCTCTACCGCTTTGATTGCGGGAATTGGATTGGCCTATTTGATTGGGCTAATTGAGCCCGAACATGCTCATAGCCACGAAGCAAAAGAGAAGAATCGCCAAAGCGTGAACGCGACCACCGACGACGACCATACGGGTCACGATCATGATCATGCTGGGCATGACCACGCGCACTAAGCGCGTTTCTTTATGGGGTGTGAAGGTGGTGACTGCATAGCGCCACCCACACAATCGCCCCAATCATCACGTTTCGCAGCGATGCAACCTCTAATCGAGCCACTCTTTTTTCACCCAACCTTTGGCGTAATGCTACGGTCCCACTAGTGCCAATCTCATTAGTGCGCATTACGTACAGTCCACCCTGAGGCGAAAAACGGGGATGATCACAGGTAAACCTATAGTAATCAACGGTCGTGTTGGGCTTGGAAAACTTCTGGCATCCATCATACCGAACGAGACAGCTCCACTTCAGCCTCACGTCCCCTACACTCGAAAACAATCTCGCAATTGGGGCCCAACCATCGTTGGCTGCTTTGTTTTCCCTATCCTAATAGGGCTTAGCGGGGTCTTCATGCTTCAACTTACGTTGGGACTAGGACTCCCGGTTGCTGTGCCCATTGCTCTCACATTCCTGATTGTTAGCTTAGCCATCTACAAACTTGGCCACTGCAACTTCTACGACATCATGGGATTGAAGGAGACCGAAATGACGATTACCACCGAATATGTTCAATGGATCTATCGGCGGCCGCTATCGAAGGCTGAAGTTCGCACGATTCCATTATCTGAGTACCTTGGCCTGCGGTTTGAAGTCCATGAAGAGTTTCGCGCCTATCCCAACCATTACAACCAACAACTCTTTTATGTGACGCTCGTACATCCAGTGCGTCAACACTCGTTAAACATGTATTGCGGCCGAACCACGCAACACATTCCTTACGTTCTACAGGAATGGTCTAAGCTCTTACCTGTACCGGTTCTAGAGCCCAACGACATGGCGAAAGAAACGGTGGAAATCCTGGTGAAAGCATCCCAAAACCGAGACAAACCGTTCATTCAATTGTAATGGAATCAGTCGTTTGTCCTTTATTCAACTCTTGTTGAGAGAGTAAACATGTTTCGCGACAAACCGATTGTCATCAATGGTGGTTGGGGATTCGGAAAGATACTCGCGGATTTAGTCCCCAAAGACCCTAGGCCTCAGACGCCACAACTGCCCTTCCAAAAAAAGAAACCCAGATCCTGGGTTGGCGCCTTGGTCATTTGTTCGGTGGGATCTGCGGTTTTATGTCTGCTAGTTCTACCGTTGCTAGGAGTATTCATTCAAGCCCTTCCGGTACCAGTTACCGCAATTCTAACTTTCTTGTTTGTTTCTTTTTTGGCTTACAAACTTCCAACGCTTAACATCCAAGATGAAATCCAGTTAACCGAAAAAGAACTGACGATAACAGACCAGCACGTGCAATGGATCTCGCGACGTCCATTTACGGGTGTCGAAACTCGCACCGTACCGCTTTCTGAGTATGAGGGCATTCGATTCGAAGTGCATGAAGTTACAGTAACACAACCAAATCGCTTCATCCACGAACTTTACTACGTGATACTGGTTCATCCCGAACGCGATCTATCGGTCAACTTATACTGTGGACGAACTTCTCAGCACATACTCTACATGCTGAAAGAATGGGAGAAGCTCCTCTCCTTACCGATACTAGAACCAAATCAGCTTGCTAAAGAGAGAATTGAGATCCTGTCAGACGCAGAGAGCTACAGAGAGGAAACTGTCTTTCAAACTCAATTCTAGTACAGCTCTTCTATTGGTTGCACTAAATGGAAGTGGTAGCTAACCATTACCATTCCTCGGCTGGCTCATTGAGCAAGACCCAGGCAAGCAGTCCCCCGACCAACCCAGCCGTCACTACAAAACAACCAACCAATCGACCCGTTGGTTTCAGACCTAACCAGCGCATGAGCCCATCGATTAGGGCTACAGTCACTGGCACAAGCATCATGGTGATATAAACAAATTTAGGCACAGAGGAACTGGGATACGCCATCGACAGCACCGTCCCTCCAGAAATCGCTGCTGCAACGCCTGATTCACTTAAACGCGTTAGCGCTTTGTCGGTTCTAAAATGTCCGATCAGTGACACGCCGATGGCTATCGCAGCTATTGTAGCCAACGATTCTGCCAGAGACGCCAGCGACATGCCCGCTAAACCAGCCACACCCAACAGTGTCCCGATTCCAATCCATAATTGCCAACCTATTTCCTTTTCGGGTTGAGCATCTTTCTTGTCCGCATCAAGAGCGCCACTCCACTGTTGACGTACGGCGGATAAACACCACCAATTCCAAGTGGCTCCCAACCCAGCCATTAGCAGCCATATCGGTTGCCAATCGGAAGTGTCTTCCCAGCCTTTACCCTTGGGAATCAGCCACCATGCAGCGACACATAGTAAAGTACAGCGAGCTATCCAAACCCAACTATCTTGCAGGCATCGACCTTTCGACTCGCCCCGACATTCAAGATCATCACGCCGCACACACACTAGGCCCAATAACGCGGCCAACAAGGCAAACCATGGTAGCTTGCGATAATGATCTGCTTCCACGTACTCCAGTAAACTGACGCGCGAGCTGCTAACGAGTAGACCCATTACCCAAATCACCAGCATGAGTAAACCGAAAGCCCACAGGGCTTTGTTCGCAACTTTTTGTTGCAGACGAGACAAAACCACAGTGCCAACAATCGATACGATCAGCGGTAACAATACCGCAAACACGAGCAACTGTATTTCGAATGCCACGCTCTTATCTCCTGACGTAAAAAAACCCGAAGCTTATCCCAGCCTCGGGTTCTTAGTTTAATGGAACATCTCAATTCAAGATATTCAAAGTACCCCACTCAGCATGACGTATTATTTCTTGAAGACAAACTTCACGGTGATAGGAACTTCTTTGTTGATCTTGCCAACACCATAGGACATTCCCCATTGGGTGCGATCGATTTCGAACTTAGCAGTCAAATCGATTTGCGTGTCCGAAGGAGCTACTTCGCATGGAACGGTTACTTCAGCAGTCTTACCCAACATGGTCAACTTGCCCGTAATGTTGGCTTTGGTTTCGCTGACACGCTCAATCTTAGTTGACTCAAACTTGATTTCTGGATACTTGCGAACATCAAAGAAATCAGGATTCTTCAAGTGATCAGTGAGCTTGGCGTCGTCGGACCAAATCGAAGTCGCATCAATTGCAATCGTAAGCTTGCTCTTTGATGGATCTTCAAAATCCGCTTGTGCATCGACGGTGAACTTTTTGAAGCCACCACTGTGCGCCCCATCGGTCTTCTTACCTACAAACTCGATCGTTGACTTTTCGGCATCCAACTTGAGAGTATCTGCAGCCACTGCACTACCCATCAATCCCAAAAGAGCAACGAAAGCACCTAGAAAAAATCTCATGCAGCAATTCCTGTCAAAAAAGAAACACCAGTGAAGAGTTCACGAACTTACTTCGTACTTGAAACGTTGAAGTATCTTACCCGCACGGCAAAGCCCGCGGGTAGCCGCTCAGGCTAACGTTACTTTAACTTCATAAATTAGTCGTAATGAGGGAGTGGACCTGATTGCCAAACCGCCCCCAATCAGGGAAGATAACCCGTTGCGTGCAGCCGGCGGTACCTCGCCTGCCAGCCCCTCCATTACGTTTTCCAGCCTGAAAAGTTCATTGAATCGCTTCCGATTGGGATGGCTTTTTTGGGTATTTCCTTTCAGCAAGCACATTTCCTATCCCAGGTAAGTCCCCCATCCCCAGGTTCAAGGTAGCCCGATTTGGATAGACGGCTCAGTCCTGAAAAAATGGATCAACCCGGACTCGATCCGAGAGCCCACGCTCAGGCGTTGGCCGCACTTCGCCGCATCAATTTTCTGAGTGGAACTGCGTATCAAATATCACGACAAATTCTCAAAATCGCGCCCCCGGAAAGCCATCCTACATTGCGGGTTGTCGACTTAGCATGCGGAAGTGGCGATGTGCTTCTCCGTCTCGCACAACGCCTAAAGAAGAAGTACCAGAACGTCGAGTTGCTGGGTATCGACATGAGTCCCTTCGCAATCGCTCAAGCTCAAAGCCTAGCAGTGCAACGTCGAATTCAGAATGTCGATTTTCGAGTCGGCGAAGTGCTCAAAGATCCGTTACCAACCGACTGTGATATAATTATCAGTTCCTTGTTCCTTCATCATTTGGAAACAGAAAAAGTACAACTCCTTTTGCAGGAAGCTGCCCAAGCAGCCCGACTCGGAGTTGTGATCAGTGACTTAAAGCGTACGAAAATCGGTTGGCTCTTGGCCTGGATTGTAGCCCGAGTAATCACGCTCTCTCCTATCGTGCGATACGATGGCCCGATTTCGGTACAAGGTGCCTTTTCCACTTCTGAGATTCGCGAGATCGCTGAGAATGCAGGTATGGGCGAAGCGTATGTTCGCGACTGCTGGCCACAACGTTGGATGCTGAGATGGAGCAAGAATCCATAATCCACGTGAACACGGACCCTACTGCCATCATGCCCACAGTTAATGCAAGATGTGCTCACGATGTGGCATCGCTTCCATCGCGCACCGACGTCGCAATAATAGGCGGTGGCGTCGCGGGACTCATTTCAGCCATCGCTTTGGCGCGCCAAGGGCTTCAAGTTGTGGTTGCCGAAAAAAAGAGCTATCCGCGCGATAAGGTATGCGGCGCATGCCTGAATGCCAATGCGCTCGATACACTGGCCAAGTTAAACTTGCTTCATTTGCTCGATGAACTTCAAGCTCCAACATTGACCCAAGTACAGATCCAGTGCGGCTCACGAACCGTGCGACTTCCACTTCCTCACGGCCGCGCTATCACTCGCCGCGAGTTCGATCTCGCTCTTGCCAACGAAGCTCGACGATGCGGTGTCACGATTGCTGAAAACACGACGGCTTCATTGGAAGAACTGCGCCCTGATCAAAACTTGCGGTGCGTCAAAATTCAGGGATCGCAGCAGGTACATCACATGGAAGCTGCAATCGTTCTCGTCGCAGCCGGTCTCAGTGGAGTTCGAGAAGGTTCGCAACCTTGGCCAGCCCAAGTCACTCCACGCTCCAAAATTGGTATTGGACTGTCGCTCACTTGCCAGACACACAACATTGCCCCCAACACCATTCATTTATGTGTTCGAGAGAATGGGTATTTGGGGTTGGTTCAGGCCGAACAGGGTGTATTGAACCTGGCGGCCGCCGTAGACTCAGATCTCTTGAAACAGTCTAAGTCCTTTGGCATCTGGGTGCATGAGACCTTAGCAAAGTATCAATTGCATATCGACTATCCTTTCGAAGAAGCAGAGTGGCGCGGCACTCCAACGCTCACTCGCAAAGTACTTCGCCCCTATGGCCAACGTTGGCTGGCGATTGGAGATTCCGCAGGTTATGTCGAACCCTTCACCGGCGAAGGCATGGCCTGGGCCATGGCGGGGGGCAACCTTGCAGCCCATGTCGTTTCGTCACACCTGAAGCACTGGTCTACAAAACATGAAGAAGAGTGGGGAACCATCTATCGAAAAATGATTCGACATCGGCAACTCAGTTGCCGAACCCTTTCCTGGCTATTGCAAAACTCATTTCGCAGTCGCCTGGCCATTGAGGCTGCAGCTTGGTTTCCTGGTATTGGCAGTTGGTTGATTCACGGCATCAACCAACAAGCTCAACCAGCAACCATAGATGTCGCACCCTCGAAGGCTTAATCATCCGCTTTAGAATTCAGAAAAAAAGAATTTGTTAATGACCACGGTTCGTTCGATCGCTACTCAGACTCCTCCTTACTCCATCAACCAAGAGGACGCTCTACACATCGCCAAGCTGCGCAATCAACCTCGCGATTCGCAAGAGTTTTGGATGCGGGCTATTTACAACAAATCAGGCGTTCAAGAACGTTATAGCGTTTTGCTCGAACAATCTTCATCTCACCTAACATCACCTGAGCAACGACAATCCTTTTACAACGATAAGACCGCCCCACATGACTTAGGTCCAACGACCGGTCAACGCATGCAGCGATACAATCAACATGCGCCCAAGCTGGCGGTTCAGGTTTGCGAGACAGCCCTAAACGAAGCTTCCATCACAGCTTCGGAAATAACGCACTTGATCACCGTGTCCTGCACCGGTTTCGCGGCGCCAGGCGTTGACATCCACATCATTCAACAACTGGCGATGCGGAATGATGTAGCGCGAACGCATATAGGCTTCATGGGATGTCACGGTGCGATGAATGCTCTGCGAGTTGCCGATCATATCGTGCGGGCTAATCCTCTTGCCAAAGTACTTATCTGCGCAGTCGAACTTTGCAGCTTGCATTATCAATATGACTTTCAGCCTGACCAGATTATTGCCAATGCACTGTTTGCCGATGGTGCAGCGGCGGTGTGCCTCACTGCAGATTTGCCAAGTGATGCCTCCAACAATATCAATGGCAGCCTCACTGCGAACTTCCCAGTAAATCACGCATCCTCAACCCTAAAATTGCTGGGGAACGGCTCGCACCTGTTTCCCAACACACTTGAAGCCATGACTTGGCAAGTGCGCGATCATGGTTTTGCCATGAGCCTATCGCCTCATGTCCCCGAGCTGATCGAATCGCAATTAAAACCGTGGTTCGAAACCTGGCTCAGCACTTTCGGTTTGACTGTGGCGGACATCGAACATTGGGCTATTCATCCAGGTGGGCCAAGAATACTGGATGCAGTGCTCAACAGCTTGAGCTTAGCGCAAGAAAAAGCCGAAACATCGCGTGAAGTCTTGCGATGCTTCGGCAATATGTCCTCTCCCACAAGCTTCTTTGTCTTGCATGCCCTGCAAAGCCAGAGGCCGCAAGGCAAATGTGTCATGTTGGGATTTGGGCCCGGCTTGGCTGTCGAAACAGCACTCCTAGAATTCCAGTGATACGGCGCGAATTACTTGTCCCCCTCGGCTTCGATCTTGTTGGACTTGCGGTTGAGTTCATCTTCCGTTGCTGGTTCAAGTTTGCCAAACAGATGCCCACCCACGTTATCGTGAGTCCATGTTCCAGCGTACTTTCCTTGATCAATCACAACTCGAGATGAGAAAGTCCCCAAGCCAGGGATGGTGATATTATCAAGCGTGATCACGGGTGTTCTGCCAGCCCATTTCACTTCGACAGGAACGGGAACAGCCAAGTCAACTTCACCATACTTGATCCGCGCGGTGATAACCCAATTATCTCCTTCATCAGCCTTCTTTACTTTTTCGACGATGTATTCTTCCTTGCGAAGATCACCGTTGTCTTTGCCATCGATGGTGAAATGACCTACTAGTTTCACTTTGGTCATGGTCTTCTCAAAAGAGGCGAACAATTCACTTTGCTCTGCAGTTACTGCCGCTGAAGCGACCTTATCCCCTTCAGGTTCAACCGATTTTGAAATTTCCTTGACCACCTTCGAGTCCTGTGCAACTCCGGTCGCACCAAACATAGCAACCAACATTAAACCCCAAATATAGCGACTCATTGTATCTCCCTCGGTAAGCCAAAAACTGGACTGTAATCTCAATTTAATCCCGGCACGGTTTACCCAATTACGTTAGCAAGAACCGGTGCGTTCAGTTTTCATTGTCGCACCGCGCGATGGCTTTGCCAATGAGGTTTCACGGAATTGAAGAGTGTTAAAAAACAGAGAGATTCGGAGTTTTTCGGTCCTGGCAGGGGAAAATGCCTCGAATTGTGTGCGGTGAGGGGGCGTTGCACATCGTGAGTTGGCGGTCAAATTCGATGCTCGTACGATTCTGGCAATATGACCACAATCGTTTTGCCAGAAAATTCAGGCAGGCGACTTAAGCGGAGCGCAACGGCTGCCGCTGCTCCGCATGATGGCCCAACGCACATGCCTTCTTCTCTTGCCAGCCGATTCATCACCACAAAAGCCTCAGCATCCTCAACCGTTTCAATTCGATCGATGAGATCCAGATTCAATTGCGGAGGTACAAATCCTGCACCAATTCCTTGAATCCCATGCGCGCCGGGCGTAAGAGGCAGCCCTTGTTTATGCTGCGTCAACACAGGGCTACGGCATGGCTCCACCCCTACCAGCGTTACGTTCTTTCTCTCTTTCAAATATCTGCCGGCCCCACACAATGTTCCACCTGTTCCAATTCCGCATACCAGCACGTCGATAGCTCCGCCCGATTGCTCCCAAATCTCAGGACCTGTCGAATCATAATGCGCTTTGGCATTGGCGGCATTCTCAAACTGATTCAGTAAGATCAAGCGTTCGGGCTCTTGCGCCACTAGTTGCTTGGCTCTCAATACTGCACCGTGCATACCTCGACTCGCGTGCGTAAACTCGATGTTCGCACCAAATCGTTCGATGGTTCGTATGCGTGTTGCAGGAACAGAGTTGGGCATAACCAGCGTCAGTTCGATCCCCAATGAAGACGCCACCATGGCCAGTGCGATTCCCAGATTTCCGCAAGTTGGCTCGACAATCCCCATTCCCATTTTTAACTTGCCCGTTTCGAGCGAGTCTTGAACTAACGATCTGGCAACTCTCGATTTAATTGAGCCAGTCGCGTTCAAACCCTCGACCTTTACCCAAACCCTCGCCAACCCTTCTTCACCCACGCGCGAGAGTGCTACCAATGGCGTATTGCCGATGGTACTCAGATAATTTTTATGTGCGATTCTCATAACAACTTCCGTGTGAATCTCACCTTCGAGCAGTGTACAAAAAAACCGTCGCGTACGAATGAGGCGTACGGACGGTTTTCTGACGCAACGATTGCGACATTGGGAGACAGCATCAAGGAGAAACCGGTATTGCGTTATTGTTCGAGAGGCGCCACTTCTCCGCCTTGGCGAGTCACGAGACGAGCAAAGGTGCGAATATCGATGGTCGCAGACAAGAACTGTACCGAGCCGTCAGCGAAAGCAAACATCGCACCACCTGGATGGAAACCGTAAGCTTCTCCAGTTCCTTCAGAGCCGTAGTAAGGATGAGGAAATGCGGCAGATCCAATCTCTTCGCCGTTGGTGCAATTGATGGCACATGGACCAGGCAGCGCAACGCCGTCTTGAGTTGAACCATCAATCGAGAAGTCACTTGCAGGTCGAGCCCAACCGCCTGCGTTGGTACGTTGCGTTGGAACAGCCCCGACCTGTTTGCCGCGACGCCACACAAAGGGACGACCAGCCGACTCACCATACATAATCGTATTCGACAAACCATCAATGACATCACGAAAACGTGGGTTCCCGTTCTTTGGCAGAACACCCGTCAAATCTCCTTGAGCGTCAATTAAACCAGCCGAACGCAAACGTTGATCCACGCCAATCGTTGGAGAGTAATCTGTGTTGGCAACAAAAGTTGCAGACCATGGAGTCAACTCGGGTACACCATCCAATCGTTCTGGGTTGGGTGTGGAAGGGCACGAATATGCGGCAACTCGCTTTGAAGTCACCGGCAAGTTGATTGGATCAAACCAGTTCTTGGTTTGATCGTAGGCGTTATACATGTTGCTTTGCTCAAGGTAGGGAAGCAAAAACGTCAAGCCCGCAATACGTGGTAGAGGAGTTAAACCCGCTGGCCGAACACTCGATGGAAGTTTTTTGTACGAATTCTCAAAATTGTGAACCCCCAACCCCATTTGCTTCAGATTATTGGAGCATTGCATGCGTCGCGCAGCTTCACGTGCCGATTGCACTGCGGGCAACAACAAACCTACTAAGATTCCGATGATGGCAATCACTACTAGCAACTCCACCAGCGTGAACGCCGATCGCTTGACTTTACCTACTGACATTTGAATCTCCCTGAGCGTGTCTCAAACGACACAAAAATTTTTCGCGAACAACCACTGAGATGATTCCGTTTTATCCCGATGGTATCTGAAAAAACAAAACTACTTGATTTCAATTCGTTTCTCTGTAGCGTCATCTTTGCTAACAGAAACTTTGATGTCCGAACTTTGTGGACTGGAGTACTTGGGTGGCAAAATATTCGGTCCCGGCTCCCAACTTCCTTTACTTCCAACTAACTTGTAGCACTCAACAGTTACCGAATATTCTCCTTCAGCTGCACCGTCATTCGCATTGTGAGTGCTCAACTCGAATTTACCTTCAGCTGTTGTTGTAGCTCGAGCCGTCATGCGACGCGGATCGGTACGGTCGACGGGATGAAATGTTAGTAGAGCGTTTTCCAACGGTTGGCCTTTGTAAACTAAGACACCTTTCACAGGTACAACAGGAAGTTGGTCGGATTGCTCACTGCACCCAAGCCCAAAACCTCCCAATACTGCCAGAGCTATCAGAGCAAACGCTCGTTGATTTCTGCTAAGCATTGAATCCACCTGTGTTGACCTCTAATTCCGTGAGATAAAGCGAGAACGATCTGCCACAAACAACGCACTAACATTCGTCATCGAACTTGCGGTGGAGTGTTCATACAGATGCATCTACGCAATCGGTGTGCCAATTGGCCATAGGATCCACAAAGCGAGAACTCAAAGCCACGAATCTCTGCTTTTCCCTGAAAAATCGAGCGAATCTGCTTGCAAAAATCCGCTTTCAACTTCGATTTGAAATGTGTTAGTTTTATGGAAGAGACGCTACCCCATGACCAAGCACGGTACCAGCAAATAGAACGGAAAAATCCTTGACCGATCACGGGCATTGCAGAAATTGCCCATCAAGAATCGAGGTCCAACTTTGTCGTACCGTTGGGCCCGAACAAAAACTTCAATCTAAATTTCGTAATCTGGAGTAAATACTCGCGCACGTTTGGCGCTTACAAAAACAGTTTCACCACGTTGTAGTCCTAGCTCGTGAAATCGTTCAAATGAAATCTCGGCCACAACTTCGTTTCCGCTGGACGATGCCACTACCACCTTGGCGCATGTGCCTGCTAGATTGATACGGCGAACCGTTCCGCGAATACCATCATCACCTGCGACTCGATCAATTTCCAATTCATGTGGCCGTACATAGACCGCGTTGCCAAAGGCCTCCCGATTCCAAGTTAATTTTGAACCGATATCGGTCAAGCGAGCTCGACCGTTTTCAACGCGTCCATGAAACACATTGACGTGTCCCAAGAAATCCATAACAAATTCATTGGCAGGGCGGTGGAATACTTCTTCGGGCGCACCAACTTGTTCAATCTTGGCTTGATTCATGACAACAATTTTGTCGGCAACCTCCAGAGCCTCTTCCTGGTCATGCGTTACCAAAATCGTGGTCATATGCAATTCTTCATGCAACCTTCTTAGCCAAGCTCTTAAGCCTTGCCGTACTTTGGCATCTAATGCTCCAAAGGGTTCGTCCAACAACAAGACTTTCGGTGCAATGGCTAAAGCACGAGCCAATGCGACTCGCTGTCTCTGTCCGCCAGACAATTGACTCGGCAAACGATTCCCAAATCCATCCAATTGAATCAAACGCAATAGTTCATTCACTCGATGTTGAATTTCGGCTTTGCTGGGCCGAGTGGCCCGAGGGCGAACCTTCAAACCAAACGCAATGTTTTCAAAGACCGACATGTGCTTAAAAAGTGCGTAGTGCTGGAAAACGAAGCCTACTTGCCGTTCAGCAACGCGTTGTTTGGCTACATCTTTACCATGAAAAAGAATTTTGCTCTCTTCGCAAAGATCGGGAACCTCTAGGCCAGCAATGATCCGCAATAATGTAGTTTTGCCCGAGCCAGAGGGGCCCAGGAGCGCAATCAACTCGCCATCGTTCACTTTCAGGCTAACGTCTTGCAAGGCGTTGTAATTGTTGAACGATTTATAAATATGCTGTACTTCGATTCCCATGATTCGCCTCACGATTCTTGATTCGTTGCATTCCATCGCTGGACTGATGAGTCCGACAGTTGACGGTCACCCTATACGGACCTATTCATTAACAAGTGCCAACTCTCGTCTTTGTTGTTTCACTTTCCATTCCAAGTAGGTTTTCAAGGCTAACGTCAACAGGCCAACTAAAGCCAATAAAGAGGCCATGGCAAAAGCGGCTGGCACATTGAAGCCGTTGTAGAGTACTTCGACGTGCAATGGTAACGTGGCCGTTTTGCCGCGGATGCTTCCTGACACAACACTAACAGCTCCGAACTCACCCATCGCCCGCGCATTGCAGAGAATGACACCGTAGAGCAAGCCCCAGCGAATATTGGGGAGCGTTACATAAAAGAAGGTTTGCCATCCCTTGGCACCAAGTGAAATCGCAGCTTGTTCTTCGTCATTCCCTTGCTCTTGCATCAAGGGAATCAATTCTCGTGCGACGAAGGGAAAGGTAACGAAGATGGTTACCAATACAATTCCTGGAACTGCAAAGATTACCTTGAAGCCCCAGTCTGACAGCGTTTGACCAAACCAGCCTTGTAAGCCAAACAGCAACACATAAATGAAACCAGATATCACTGGCGACACGGCAAAAGGAATATCGATCAAAGTCAGCAGCAACGACTTACCCTTAAACTCAAACTTGGCAATCGCCCAAGATGCGGCTAAACCAAACACAGTATTTACGGGGACTGAAATCGCTGTTACCAGCAGAGTTAAATGAATCGCCGACCAAGCTGCAGGATCTTTGAGCGCTATCGCATAGGTTTTCAAGCCATCTTTCAATGCCTCGGCAAAGATGATCGCCACAGGCAGAGCCAAAAAGATGGCCACAAATCCAATCGTGATAGTGATCAAAGTCCATTGGACCCAGAGCGGATCTTGAATCCCATGTTTATTTTCAACTGACATAGGGACTTCCTTATCCGCGAAACTTCTTGGCTAGATACCACTGTAGGCCGTTGATGGACATCAAAATGGCAAACGATGCCACCAGCATGACAATGGCAATGGCGGTGGCTCCTAAATGATCGTGCTGTTCAAATTTGGTGATAATCAGCAATGAAGTGATTTCGGTTTTCATCGGCAGGTTTCCCGAAATGAAAACAACAGAACCGTATTCGCCCAATGAACGTGCAAATGCCAGAGCAAACCCTGTTAACAGCGAAGGGAACAAGGCTGGAAAGATAACGCGGCGAAATGTTTCCCAACGCGAAGCCCCCAAACACATCGCTGCTTCTTCAGATTCACCATCCATTTCCTCAAGTGCAGGTTGCAAAGTTCGCACCACAAATGGAAGGCTGATAAATGTCAATGCAATGCAGATACCTAAAGGGCTCAAAGCGGACTTAATTCCCCATTGAAATAACGTATGCCCGAGGATGCCATTCCTGTCATAAATCGCAGTGAGCGCGATTCCCGAGACGGCAGTTGGAATCGCGAAGGGTAAATCGATGAGTGCGTCCAACAACTTTCGCCCGACGAATCGATATCGCACGAGGCTCCAGGCCACAATAAACCCAAACACTGAATTAACCAGGGCTGCTACTAGTGAAGTCCCGAAGGTAATTCGATAGGACGCCATCACTCGTGGATTAAATGCGGCGGCCCAAAACTGCTCTAGCGACATCGACGCCGCTCGAACAATCAAGGCCGCTAAAGGGATCAATACAATGAGGCTGAGATAGGTCAGCGTGTAACCCATCGTGAGTCCGAAGCCCGGCAACACGCTGTAAGATCTTTTTCGAGACATGGGTTGTTTTGCACAACTCCCTTCACCTAAAGACACATGTAGAGTGAGTTCCATTCACTCGCTGGAGAAGCTATTTGGGTTGATAGATCTGGTCGAAAATACCGCCATCGTCGAAATGGACTTTTTGAGCCTCAGCCCAACTTCCCCAAATGTCCTTGAGCTGGAATAACTCGACTTCGGCAAATTTCGCCATCTGCTCTGTGGATATCAATTCGGCAGAATTCGGGCGAAAGAAATGTTTCGCTGCAAGCTGCTGCCCTTGTGGTGAGTACAAATGTTCGAGATACGCTTTGGCAATCTCTTGTGTCCCATGTTTCTTAGCGTACTCGTCGACTACAGCGACAGGTGGCTCGGCAAGGATACTCAATTTAGGAACGACCACTTCAACTTGATCTCCACCACTTTCTTTCAGAGCCAAAAACGCTTCGTTCTCCCAAGTCAGCAACACATCCCCCAGTTGTCGCTGAACAAAACTATTGGTTGCACCGCGAGCTCCCGAATCAAGCACTGGTACTTTGCGAAAAATGGATTCGATAAAAGCTCGAGCTTTTTTGTCAGCTGCCGCGCGCTGCTCGGGGGTCGCCTTCCGAATTCCTTCCATTCCACCTAGCTCTTTGGCTAAAGCCGCTCCCCAGGCTGCTAAATAATTCCAACGCGCCCCACCGCTGGTTTTCGGATTGGGCGTTATGATCTCGATGCCCTCTTTCTCTAGGTCTGCCCAATCTTTGATTCCCTTGGGATTCCCTTTGCGAACCAAAAACACAATCGTAGATGAATATGGGGCACTGTTCTTCGGAAACTTGCTTTGCCAATCCAACGGCAATAACTTCGTACGCTCAGCTATCACGTCGATGTCATAGCCCAACGCAAGCGTGATCACATCCGCTTCTAATCCATCCATCACGGCCCGCGCTTGCTTCCCAGCGCCACCATGCGACTGCTCAACGTAAACCTCTTCGTTCTTGGTCGCCTTCCAATGCGCTGCAAAAGACTCGTTGAATTCTTGGTAGAACTCGCGAGTTGGATCATAAGAGACGTTCAATAGTTGAACTTTCTTGACACCACCTTCGCCACGTTGTGACGAACCGTCGCAACCGGTCAACGCCACCGAAACCAGCCACAAGCTCAACCACCCAAAAGTGTGTTTCCACATGAGATCCATCTTCCTCCTGCCCAAGTTCCAGCAAATTTGATTGGTCAGGTAATGCAATCATGATGCCAATCGCCTCTGGCATTCCATTTGCGTAGCGGGTGAAAGGGGAAATGCTCCGGGAATCAGGCGCGAAATTCGCTCAAGAGTCCGCATATTTCCTGGAAAATCGAGAAATTCCGGCGAAAAAAGCTGGGTGAATTCCTCCCGCAAAAATTCGCTACACAAAGAAAAAAAGGACTTAGACACGGGAATACCCATCAAATATACTGGAACAAGTCCGTCAAATATCACGGACCAGCATATTTGCGGGACAATCCGCTAATCGATCGCTATGACCATGGATGACTCCCTTTTGCTAAAGATTTGGAAAGAAGTAGGCCGGCATCTCGAAATTCGAGAGTCGGCTTCAACGATCACTCTGTTGCTGCGTGAAACGACCGGCTTGGTCGATCTGCGTTTAGATCGAATCACCCCCACTTCTCTCGATACGCTCTTTTTGAGTTCAGATGACCATCCACGAAAGGTACTCCCACTGACCAATGGACATTGGACCGCTTTATCGGACTGGAGTGCGACACAAGAAGTTTGGCAGGGTAGGGGACGCGATAGCCATGAAGTCCTCGCTCCAATTCTCTTTACCCAACACGATGGCTGGCAAACCGTTGGCCCACTTTTGGTCAACGATACGCTTGTGGGTTTACTTCATCTCTACTGGAACAAATCTCCTCAACGTCCCCTGGCTCAACTTTCGCAACGTCTCCTCGAAGCCTTCTCGGCTGCTATGGCCAACGATTTGCGGTTGAGCGAATTGAAAAGACTGCAAGCTTCAGCGGAAGCAGATCGTAACTCTCTCCTTTCGCGTCTGGGCCGAAACCAATTGCGAGAAGATGATGTTGTCGGTGCAGATCAAGGCTTGCGAATCGTGATGGAGCGAGTTGAACTTGTTGCCAACTCCGATGTTCCCGTTTTGATTTTGGGAGAGACGGGTACAGGTAAAGAAGTGATTTCGCGAGCCATTCATCAAAAGAGCCGACGCTCGGATGGTCCCTTTATTCGAGTCAACTGCGGCGCGATTCCACCGGAACTCATCGATTCGCAACTTTTTGGGCATGAAAAAGGGAGCTTCACCGGCGCTTCGGATCTACACCAAGGTTGGTTTGAACGCGCCGACGGTGGAACATTATTTCTGGATGAAATCGGCGAATTACCATTAGCGGCTCAGGTTCGTTTGCTGCGAGTTCTTCAAGACCATCAATTCGAACGCGTTGGTGGCAAGAAATCGATCCATATCGATGTCCGCATCATTGCGGCAACTCATCGAGATCTTTCCAATATGGTGAAGACGCGACAGTTTCGCGAAGACCTTTGGTATCGCATCAATGTGTTTCCGATCATGTTGCCCCGTCTGCGTGACCGCTTGATCGACATTCCTGCACTAGCCAAACATTTTGCCCAACGTGCCTCTGCTCGATTCGGCTTACCGGCTGTCGAACCAACCCCATCCGATATTTTGGCTTTGACGCAATACACTTGGCCCGGCAATATTCGCGAATTGGGAGCCGTGCTCGATCGAGCGGTTATTCTCGGAAATGGTCGCACATTAGAAGTGATTAAGGCTCTCGGTTTGTCTCAACAAACCTATACAACTTTTGAATCCAACGAACCTACATTTTATGAAGTGATTCCCGAGTCCCCGATTTCTCGGCCCTCTGCAGCCTCACCTACAGGTGCCGTACTGACCTTAGATGAAGCGATGAAACAACATATCGAGCAAGCGCTTGCTGCGACCAGCGGCAAAATCGAAGGCGCCAAAGGGGCTGCCAAATTGCTGGGAATCAATCCGCATACGTTGCGGGCCCGCATGCGAAAACTACGAATTGATTGGGATCGCTTTCGCCATCACTGAACGTCACGATTCGAATCCAGTTCGAAGCGTCACTTATTCGTGCTGTCCAATTTATAAACCCACTCAAGCTGCGGCGGCTTAGGATAAGAATCTACAAGCTTTTCGAATTCCACGATGAGCAACGATCGCCGCACGTTTTCGATCACCCTTTCAAAAGGAAGCTCACCCGCCTTGATTTCGTGTACATAAATCAAATGAACTCCATGCGGTGTCTCTACAGGTTCGCTCACCTCTCCCTTCTTCAGGGCAAACGTTGCCAGAACAAAACTCGGATGCATCGGTCCCTGAAATGTCAACCAACCTAGTCGACCACCTTCGCTGGCCGTCGCTCCACTGGACCATTTCTTCGCCGCATCTGCAAACGTCGTTTCTTTATTGCGAATCTGTTTGGCCAACGTTGCGAATTCACTTTTCGCCTTACTCCGGCCATCTTGATCGTCCCATTTCAAAGGACGAATGATATGAAACACCTCACACTCCGTTCCATTAAACCATGTTGGGTGCGTTTCATAATGTAACCTGAGCTTGTCATCGGTCACCAACGGCCGACTAAACATTTCCCAGCTCTTCTGCCACCGCAATTCTCGCGTCCAACTGGGCAGCGACAAACCTTCTTTTTCAGCTAGGTCGCCAGGAGTCAGCTTCTCCCCTTCAATCGCGGCAATGCGTTCTTCAATCCACCGGTTGATTTCTTGAACGGTAGCTCCGACTCCGCGCCGATCCAACTCGGCTTGACCAATCCGCTGCTTGCGAGCCGATTCCACCCCCTCGACTAACACGATCGACTCGACGTTGGTCAGCGCTGGTACTTTTGCTCCTCCAACTCGCCAACGATAAGCCAACTCGCTCCACCGTATCTCTTGCTTGCCGAGCTTTGCCAAGACCTGATCCTCGATATCAGGACTCGCTGGGCGATTCGAAGGAGACGTTTGGGCAGGGAGCGATATCGCAGAGAGGCAAAGTATCAAGCCGCATAAGAACCAGCCTGAAAACAAGTTAGAGAATCTCTGTTTCCAAAGTAGAGACATTGCTAGCATCACTCAGAGCCTCGCTCAATTCGTTGTCGTCAAACAACTTGCATGCAAATTTCAATTTGTGTATTGGAGTCCATTTTAGCTCACACTGCAATTGATCCGCAGCCTAAGTTTTCCTAACCTACTAAGTCGGACTAACTCTTTCATGGATGAAATGGGTTCTCAGAATGCAGGTTGGAAGCCGCACGGTGATTTGTAGGAAAACGAAACCCTCGACAGGGTCATTTTCTACCATTGCGCGCTCCCAGGGGGAACCATCGCAAGCCACACTTTCCCTCCTCACCGGTGGACACTGTGCTGCCGTGGCCCTGTTGATTGTGGGGCTTCTGATTTCTGCAAGCGGTTGCTCTACACAACGTTTCATAACAGCTCGCTCGATTCCCTTTAATCCTTTGACCACGCAACTGAGCCTAACCTCTTCGAAAGGTCCTCAGGCCTCCGGACGCACATTAGGACTCTTGCGAAAATACGATTTGCTTCCAACCTATAACGCAGATATTCGCAAATGCTTCAACGAAGTACAAAAGCTATCAGAGATAGAACCTGAAGCCGAAATCGTGTATGCCATTTCCGAATTGGCGTACATCATTGGCACCAAATCTCAACGTGACGGGAATGTCGATGACGCCTTGGATATGTTTGGCGTAGCGGTCGCTCATTCCTACATCTACTTGTTTTCACCTCGACTTGACGCCATTCGCAATCCGTATGACCCGAGATTCCGCGGCGCATGTGATCTCTACAATTACTCTTTAGAAGCCACCTTGCGTTTGGTTCAGAAGAAAGGTGAGTTGAAACCGGGAGGCAATTATCGATTCAAAGTAGGAGGCAATTCTCACCTAGTTCAATCGGTGGTTCTTGGCCCCTGGCGCGCATCAGACTTCGAACGATTTGAATTTTGCAGCGACTTTGAAGTTGATGGACTCCCTAATCCCAATGTTACGTATGGTCTGGGCGTACCCTTGATCGCCGTGCGGAAACGGGGTTCGGCCAGCTCAACCGAAGAAAAGTATTATCCCGACGGTCTCAGTTTCGCTGTTACAGCCTTGCTTCGCGTAGTGGATGACAATGCCATTCCAACCGCAAACGCCCAACACCGCCATTCATGTGTGCTCGAATTCCATGATCCGTTAGCGTCGTCTGACATTACCTTGGCCAATCGCCTAGTCCCGTTGCAAGTCGACCTGGCAACTCCACTGGCATATTTCCTTGACAGTCCCCAGTTCAAGGAACAATCCGACTATACCACCGGATTCTTGAATCCCAATCAGGGTCAACAAAAGCGTGGCATCTACATGCTCGAACCCTTCGATAAGAATCGCATTCCGGTGATCATGGTTCATGGCTTACTTTCCAGCCCAGTAACTTGGATGCCAATGTTCAACGACCTGCGAAGTTTCACTGAACTGCGCAAATCGTATCAATTTTGGTTTTATCAATATCCATCGGGGCAACCTTTCTGGACCAGTGCCAAGCAACTTCGTTCCGATTTAGCCGCCATGCGCACGCATCTAGATCCGTATCAACAAAACGCTTCACTCGATCAAATGGTATTGGTCGGCCACAGCATGGGTGGACTCGTTAGTCGTATGCAAACGATTGAAAGCGGCGATGAATTTTGGCGGATCCTAACCGATCGTCCCTATTCAGACCTCAAGGGAGAAGAGGACGTAAAGAAACAACTGGCCGACGCAGTCTTCTTTGAACCCAATCGCTCCATTCGACGTGTCATCACGATTGGGACGCCTCATCGTGGCAGCAACTATGCCAATGATTACACACAGTGGCTGGGTAGAAAATTCATCGAGCTACCAACAACGATGGTGGTCGGTGGCAATGAACTCGCACGCGAAAATCCAAACTTCTTCCGGGATACAAAACTTCTCACCACGCAAACTAGCATCGATTCACTCAGTCCCAAGTCACCGATCTTTCCAGTTATGTTACGTGCCAAAACGGCACCCTGGACCAAATATCACAACATCATCGGACTCGTTCCCGACAAGGGATTTTACGGAAAATTCTCCGCTGGCACCGATGGAGTGGTAGAACTGGCGAGCGCACAGATTGAAGGCGTCGAAAGTGAACTCGTGGTTGAAGCCGAACATCAACAAATCCACACGACTCCGCGAGCCATCTTGGAAGTACGGCGCATCCTCAAAGAACATCTCAACCAATTGATTGCGCCAGCGCGTTATGCCTTGAATGACAAACCTGATCAACCGAACACAGCCCAGACTATCCGATTGCCACGTCCGCAAGATAAAGGTCCGATGCCGCCTGGTCCATCAGGCGACGTCACCCTTCCTAACAACATACAACGTTAAATTAGACTTGTGATAAGCAGTGCCCAGTTACATGTGCAACATAGTAACACTTCTCACTTTGGCACCGATGCGCGAATACGATTGTCGTTCACTCGCTTCCAAGCTCATGAACCGTTATCGCAACGGATCGTAAAATGTTGAGCTGCCTCCCCTAACCAACGCGACTATTCAAAGTCGTTACGGGGCTCGGCATTGGGATTCGTGCAGCTAACACGAAAGAACCGAGTGGGCTTGAGTTCTGTACGGACCGATCGTTCTCTCCGATCCGTTGGCCCTTAGATGCGGGTTCCGCTGAAGGCAAGCGATTTGCATTCGCCTGTCGCTCTGGGCGATGTGTTGCCATATTGGCACGGCGTGGGTTGTTGGAACGCACCTCACTTGAATCACGCAGCGGATCGACCAAAGCTGCATCCGTGGATTCGGTGGCAGCGGAATCCTTAGGCTTACCTTCGAGTTCGCCACGGATGACGCGAACTCCCTTCGGGGCTTCCACACCAACTCGTATCGTGTTTCCTTTCACACGCACGATGGTAATAACAATGTCATCTCCGATTCGAATCTGTTCATCTGGCTTCCTGGTTAATACAAGCATGACGTACTCCTTAGGCTTGTTGCGTCCCATCCTGGCGTCCTGTCCGGCTCCAATGCCCGACAGGTCTTACCTTTTGCGAACCGTTTTGGCTCGCGTTGCGATAACACTCTCTCATTGCAATCAGTGTGCCAATCGTGTTTTGCTAGCGAGCGAAAATGTTTCAAATTTCGCTTGGCACATAAGAATCTACGCAAAAACCTTGAGAAAGTTTGCGAGATTTATTCTGAAAAACCAATTCCAGGCCGTACCAACCCAATTTTCAATTTCGTTTTTGCAAAAATGGTTTCAACTTACAAAGACCGAGACGCAATGTTTGGGACGAGCGTTCATGGCACAATCGCTTTAACCCCGACATCCCTTACTTTTTGGCATTATTCGCGGTCTGTCGCTAATCGTGGGGTAAAATTTAACGGCGTGTGATGTGGGATGTTCCATTGCACGCTGCTTTGCCCCCGAACCTCCCCCCTTCGCTCACTTGATCGGTGAGGATGCCGCAGATGTTAATACCTCCGCATATCCAACCTATCCTGTATGTCGTCGCCATGGGCGCCGTCTGCTGGATGCTCATGAAGCGAAACAGCGGTCGCCTGGAACGCAATCGTCGCGAGAACAATCGCTTTGATACGCGTCCCACCCCGAACACGATCACCAATGCCGCTCCAAGCTCCGCTTTGGCTCTTAATAACGCACCAGCCGAAGTCAGCCGTTGGACGATTGAACTGTTCGATCAAATGCGAGATTGGCAGGGCGAACTGCAAAGCAAATCGATCGTTCTACAATCGTTGCTCAAAATGGCCCAAGAAGAGACGGCGCGATTGGAAGCGCGCCTCGCAGAGCTTCGCGATGAATCCTACAGCGGTACAGGTTCGCCTGTAAGAAGAACAGCGACACCGTATGAATTGGCCTATTCAACGGACAATCGCTCCATCCACGCTTCCACGACACCGTTCTTCGATCCACAACTTGTGGAAAGAGCTTATCGATTAGCGGATGAAGGGAAATCGCTGTCCGAGATTGCGGCCAGGATTGGCAAAAGTTCCGCAGATATAGAGTTCTTGCTTTCGTTCAGATCGCGATAAAATCCAGAAGCGGGTTCAGCCTTTAATAACCTACAACGTTGTTGAGTGAAGCTTCATTTTTGCAACGTCGTGACATCGCGAAAGTTTTCAGGCAATGTCTCCACATCGGCAATCTGTGGACCATCTTTTTCTTGCTCAAGCGATTCGATCGATTTATGAGGGGGCGGAACAAGTTGGCCCCAGCGTTTCATGCGGTACCAACAGATCGTGTAATACGAAGCGAAGTAAGAAATCACTCCGAGCACACCACCCACAACAATGCAACCCAACCACAATGGGGCGGCAATTTCCCAGAATGCATTGGCGTAAAACTGCACTTTCGGCCACCAATCGGTCGGTGGACTAGCCAGCGCTTTCCACCATTCCAAACTTTTTCCAGGCATGCCTAACAGCTTGAGCCCTACCCAATAACATGGATAGTAGATAGGGACAATCGTGGCGGGATTACTAATCCAAACCAAGGGAAGTCCAACAAGTTTGTTGGCGCGAAACAACCAAGCCAGGGCAAATACCAACCCCATTTGAAAACCGATGGTTGGCGTAAAGGTAACGAACATCGACAACGCAATGCCCATCGCCAAAGAATACGGTGGGTCGTCAGCATGTAAGATCTTGTAGACCACAAAATCTTTTGTAAGGGTCCACATTCGCTGCCAAGTTTGTACGATTCGCGTTTTCATAGGTTTAATCGACTCCCTCTGAACACCCTTTTCCACCCCACCCCTTATGGGAGGTGCTATTGGCGAAGCGAGCTAGGAGGTTGCCAACCGAAAGACCGCCTTTTTCGTTATCCCATGGTTTGGAATCTTCGATCATCGCTCCGAATCGACCGATTCCGAGCGTTTCATCACTCATAATGTAGCCGTTGGTACAGTCCATGGTCGAGTCCCGAGAGGATTGGTAAGTAGTGATTTCAGGGATAAATAGAGAAACTGTAGACTTTGTTATTGTCGGCGCAGGCTCGGCTGGCTGTACGCTTTATCATCAACTCTCCCAGATCTACCCTGGTCGTTTCGTGCTGATAGAAGCAGGAGTTTCTCCGGCTAAACACGATACGAATTCAGCCTCTCACCACACCCCTTTCCACTACCCTCAACTATTTCGGTCGAGCTTGGATTGGAATTACCAAACCCAACCTCAGGAGTTTTTGGGCAACCGCAAAGTGCACTGGCCACGTGGCAAAGGGCTCGGCGGTTCAAGTCTTCTCAATGCGATGATCTACTTGCCAGGATCGTCAGGTGACTGGAATGCACTCGCCAACAGCTGGTCAATTGCCTCCGACGAATTGCGGCAACACCTACCTCACCAGATCCCAACGGCGATATGGCCCAGCGCGTCTCAACCAGAAATTCATCCACTTAGCCATACTTTTTTGGAAGCGTGTCATCAAAAGCTCCAGCAACCTCCTTGCGATTTTCTGGGAGATGAAGACTACACGTTTAACGCATTTCCGCGAAGCACTTTGCGCGGCCGCAGAGTCAATGCCTATCAAGCCTTTGTTTCGGTGAAGGCTACGGCCAAACAAGTTTCCGTTGTTACCGATAGCGTCGTGCAACAAATCTTGTTTAAAGGAAATCGAGCGGTCGCTGTGCTCTGCTACACACGGGGCAAGCCTCACCTATATGTTGCTAATCAAGCCGTTATTCTGTGTGCAGGCGCGGTTGAATCGCCAGCGATTTTGATGCGGTCTGGTATTGGCGATCTACACGAGCTCGCTTCGCATGGTATTTCTGTCGTACAAGATTTGCCGGGCGTTGGTCGCAATCTACAAGATCATCTTTTGATGCCGCTTATCGTCGCCTCGAATCGTTCGAGCTTGACGAATAGACCAACCTTGGAGGAACAACAACGTTACCGCTGGAGTGGCCACGGACCACAAGCCAGTAACATCGCTGAAGCAGGCTGTTTCTTTCAGTTCAATACACAACATGTCCCTCAACTCCAAGTTCATTTCACTCCAACACATTATTTAGAGTACCCACTTCGCGACGCTCCAACCGAGGCCTTCACTCTCGGTCTCACTTTGCTCCAGCCGCGTTCGCGTGGCCGTATTCGCCTCACCTCAACGAATCCTCTCGATCCACCATGTATTGATCCGAGTTATTTATCAGCACAAGAAGATCTGGCCGTGCTTGTGGAGGGGCTTCAATTCATTCGCGAACTGGCAAGCACTGCGCCGCTTTCATTTTGTGGCAGCGCAGAGATCTTACCAGGCGAAAAGCGGGGCGCAGGTCCTGCGTTGGAACGAGCGATTCGGGCTTTTGTGCAAACCGTGTTTCATCCAGCTGGGACATGTGCCGTCGGAACAAATGCCGATAGTGTGGTGGATACCAATTTTCTCGTTCATGGTCTAGAGCGTCTCTTTGTGGTCGATGCCTCCGTCTTCGACCGTATCCCCGCGTGCAATCCAGCAGCTCAAGTGATGGCGTTGGCGTCATTGGCCGCCCAACGAATCCGCACGACGCTGCGCTAATTTCCTCAAGATTCGTTTGCAAACAGACTCCCCCCTAGTGCTAACCCAACAAAACTTGGCTGGGACGCCCTTCGCTTGCACGAGTAATTACAATAGTGGGAGAGGCGAGGGATAGCTTTCGGCTTCCTACTTGAAGTCCTAACTATCAAATTCAAGATCCAAACTTTCGATGGTTGAGCATGAGTTCTGTAATTCGTTTTTTGATCGCTGCGATGTTAATGGTTTCGGCAGTTCATTCCAATCTTTTTGCCCAAGGCTCTGCTGAAGATTACGAGCGCTCGGCTCGATGGTGGGAGAGGGTCAATAACAAAGTTTTTCCGCGTGAAGTGCGGCCCAATTGGATGGGACAAGAACGTGGCGAAAATGCCCCTGCGGAACCTGTCACCAAATTTTGGTATCGCAGCCAGCGTTCAGCAGATCAAACCGATATCTTGGTTGTCGATATGCCTACCGGCACAGTGTCGTCCCCCTGGGATAAAACAAAGCTCGCCGCGTCACTATCAGAAAAGTTGGGACAGCCGATCGCTGACAACGAACTCCGCATCAATGAAATACGATTTGAAAACGCCACGCAGACTTGGCAGTTCAACTTCCGCGACAAAGGTTATCGTTGGAACCCAAACGATAACTCGTTGAGCGACGCCGACAAGATATCCAACAACAACGATACCCCGCGTCGCCGAGGTGGACGACGTGGCCGGCCGCGCAGCAGCGACGCCCCTGTTCAGCGTTCTCCCGATGGCAAATGGGAAGTTCAAGTCGACAATCACAATTTGGTTTTGATCAACACAGCCGATCAATCCCGACATCCATTGACCACCGATGGCAATGAAAAGCATTATTATGAAGGTGTATTCTTCTGGGCTCCCGATAGCCAACGTTTTGTAGCGATCAAGACAGAAGCCGAAGTGCAACACATTGTCCACATTGTCGAGTCCTCGCCCAAGGATCAAGTGCAACCCAAACTCAAGAGCTTCAACTACATCAAACCGGGCGACCAAATTGCTGTGCGCAAGCCTTGTCTATTTCGGATCGATACCAAGCAAGCGGTTCCGATCGCAGACACCCATTTCCCGAATCCTTGGAGCATCGAAGACATTCGCTGGGAAGACGATTCAAGCCGCTTCACCTTCTTATACAACCAACGCGGCCACCAAGTGGTGCGCGTCGTGGCCGTGAATGGCCAGACTGGAGAATCGGGAACGTTGATCGATGAAAGCAGTAAAACGTTTGTGGACTATGCACATAAACTCTACTCCTACTACCTCGATCAAACTCACGAGATCATTTGGATGTCCGAACGAAACGGATGGAATCATCTCTATCTCATCAATGGTTTGACAGGCCAAGTCATTAACCCGATCACCCAAGGCGAATGGGTGGTTCGCAGTGTTGATTATGTCGATGTTGAGAAACGCCAAATCTGGTTCCAAGCCAGTGGCGTGTATCCCGAACAAGATCCGTATTATCTGCATCATTGCCGCGTCGATTTTGATGGCAAGAATCTTACTCTCCTAACCTCTGGCAACGGGACGCACGAAGTAGACTATTCTCCAGATCGAAAATATCTGGTTGATACGTATTCGCGGGTGGATATGGCCCCCATCACTGAATTGCGAAGCGGTGAGGATGGCAAACTCATTTGCGTGCTGGAAACCGCAACGTTAGATCCACTGGTTGCAACAGGTTGGCAAATCCCCGAACGCTTCGTAGCCAAAGGCCGTGATAGTCAAACCGATATTTACGGTGTTATTTATCGCCCTTCAACGTTTGATCCGAATCGTTCGTATCCTATTCTTGAATCGATTTACGCCGGTCCTCATGGTTCGCATGTTCCCAAGAGTTTTTCAGCTTTCCGCCGTGAACAAGAAATTGCCGAACTCGGTTTTATCATCGTACAAATCGATGGGATGGGAACCTCCAATCGCAGCAAAGCGTTTCATGATGTGTGCTGGAAGAACCTGGCCGATAGCGGTTTTCCTGATCGCATTCTCTGGATTCAAGCCGCAGCTAAAAAATATTCCTACATGGATTTGAATCGCGTCGGCTTATATGGTGGCTCAGCTGGCGGCCAAAGCACCTTGCGCGGGTTACTTGCGCACGGTGATTTCTATAAAGTTGGAGTTGCCGATTGCGGCTGCCATGACAATCGCATGGACAAGATTTGGTGGAACGAACTATGGATGGGTTACCCTATCGACAAACATTATGAAGAACAATCCAACGTAACTCAAGCTCATCGACTCACCGGTAAGTTAATGCTCGTTGTGGGCGAACTCGATGACAATGTCGATCCAGCCTCGACCATGCAAGTGGTCAACGCGCTAGTGAAGGCCGACAAAGATTTTGAATTTTTGATTTTACCAGGCGTTGGCCACGGGGCTGCAGAAACGCCCTATGGGCATCGACGCCGCAAAGATTTCCTCGTCCGTCACCTCCTTGGCGTCGAACCTCGTCACCCTTAGTATGAGAGCTGTGGTCCGACTGCGAAATGGCACTATCGATCACGTCCACCATTTGCCCCTCCGCTAAAATGGAGTGCCTCTATCAAGTTGCAAGGAGTTGGCATTGAAAGTCGTTTATCTCACCGCAGGTGCAGCTGGCATGTATTGCGGCAGCTGCATGCATGACAATTCTTTGGCGCGGGCGATGATTGCCAGCGGCGCGGATACGCTTCTCGTTCCAACCTACACACCAATTCGGACCGACGAACAAGATGTAAGCGTTGATCGCGTCTTTTTTGGCGGTGTCAATATTTACTTACAACAGCTAGCACCTTGGTTGAGGTTTGTGCCACGTTGGCTCGATCAAGCTCTCAACTCACCCAAACTCATTCGTTGGGTTGCCTCGCGTGGCATGGAAACCAGCCCCAAGTCGCTAGGAGCTTTAACGGTTTCGATGCTGAAAGGTCGGCATGGAAATCAGCGTAAAGAAGTGGATCGATTGTGTGACTGGCTGGTGCGAGATATCAAGCCCGATGCGCTCGTGCTGACCAATATGTTGATAGCCGGCTTTATACCCGATCTAAAGCGACGCCTCAAAATCCCAGTCGCAGTCACTTTGCAAGGCGATGATATTTTCCTCGACTATCTCCCTGAACCGTATCGTCAACAAACGCTCGACATCATGCGGCGTTTAGTAAAGGATGTGGATGGCTTTATCGTGCATAGCCGTGACTATGGAAGTCGAATGGCGGACGAATTGCAGATCCCTGCCGATAAATGGCACGTTACTCCGTTGGCCATCGATACCAAACCGTTTCAACAGGCTGCTGCACAGAAGCGTGAACTACCTCAACACCCCACCATCGGATATCTTGCCCGGCTTGCCCCTGAAAAAGGTTTACATCAGGTCATCGATGCATTTATCGCACTCCACCGTGATCCCAAGTATCGAGATGTTCGCTTGCGTGTAGCCGGGTGGCTTGGCCCACAAAACGTTAGCTATTGGGAAGAACAAAAAAGCAAAATCGCAGCGGCTGGTTTGAACGATAAGCTGATCCACGATGGTGAGATCGATCATCAACATAAAATTGACTATCTTCGATCACTCGATGTGCTTTGCGTTCCCACCACCTATCGCGATCCCAAGGGATTGTTTGTCTTAGAAGCCTTAGCATCAGGCACACCTGTCTTGGTCACCGAACATGGCGCCTTCCCCGAAATGCTCGCGCGGCACGGTGGTGGTTGGTGCGTGAAAAATGGAGATGTGGATGGCCTGACCCAACGTCTCAAGTGGGTGGCCGAACATCGAGAGGACGCGCATCTCATTGGACTTCAAGGTCAAAAGAGCGTTCACTCAACTGGTGACATTATGAAAATGGCCAGCCAAACCCTGGAGTTGCTGCGACGTTTCGCGTAGCTCGGCAGTCCGCGTCTCGCACGATTCAGCAGCGGGTACCAATTGCTGCCGAGTCCGCGCGCGTTACGACAGAGGACTGTCGTGCTACGTCGACTGTCGTGCTACATCGTCCGTCGCGCTACGCAGCACACTACTGCGCCGCGCCCGCACGCAAAAACCTACAAAAGTGTGCGAATGACCTATATTCGCCTTTGGCCCAATAATTGCTGAATAATCTCTTTGGAAATGTGGTACGCCACCACGAGTAGAAACCGATGCTTGAGTTGGAGATCCAACTCACCATCCAGCATTATCATTATCGAATCGTCACGGAGAATGGGAAATGAAACGCGCCATGTTCATCGGATGTATTTTGCTAATCGCCGCATTTCTGTGCGCATCTTATTTGCGAGCCCAGAAACCTGAGACGAACGCCGACCTGCGTGATTTCATGCGGGCAAAACTTTCCCATTCACAAAAGTTGCTGGAAGGTTTGACGACAGAGAACTACGACCTGATTGCCAAGCATGCGCAAGACTTAGCACTGCTATCCGAAGATGAGCAATGGCAAGTCTTTCAAACAGCCGACTACATCAATCGCAGCAAAGAGTTTCGCCGAGCTGCGAACGCGCTCGCTGAAGCGGGCCGCACCAAGAATCTCGACGCCGCTTCACTGGGTTATGTTGAAGTTACCTTGAAGTGCATCGAATGCCACAAGTACGTCCGCAGCATCCAAAAGTGATCTTTCCCCACTGAATCACTGAAAACTGAACACTGAATCACTAAAAAAGGCTCCCTGGTTGGGCATTCCATCCAGCGAGCCTCTTCTATTTTTTCGATGAGCTACAACTTACTTAGTTACTAACCCGTTCGACGTATTCGCCAGTGCGTGTATCGATCTTGATGACGTTGCCTTCTTTGATGAAGCCTGGCACGATGAATTCAGCGCCGGTTTCAACCTTGGCAGGCTTGGTCACGTTGGTGGCCGTATCACCCTTGGCGCCTGGCTCGCACTCAATCACTTTCAATTCCACATGGTTTGGAGGTGACATTGCAATCGGTTGGCCATTGAACAAGATAACGCTACAAAGCATGTCATCTTTGAGGTACTTCCAGGCGTCGTCTACTTTAGTGGAAGGAATTTCATATTGCTCAAAGGTTGTGCTATCCATGAACACGTAGTCGTCGCCTTGACGATATAGGTACTTCACATCGATTTCTTCGACGTCAGCGGATTCGAGTTCGTCGCCACCCTTGTAGGTGCGTTCCAACATCGTATCACGGGTCAAGCTGCGAAGCTTACATTTGTACATCGCATTTCCTTTACCCGGCTTCACAAAGTTCATTTCGGTCATCAAATAAGGCTCGCCGTCGATCTGAACTTTCAATCCTTTACGGAAATCACTGGTCTTGTACGTGGCCACGTTACTCTCTCGCTATACTCTGATAATGCAAATGATAGGTGTCTTACAAACTAATTGGCGACCGACTGCATGAGCCAGATTGTAACCAGAGAAAGCGATTGTGTCGAAGGCCATCTTGAGGGTGAAACCAGTTGGCAGGAAGCGATGAAACTCGCTTATCGCGATCTTTCGGAGCTTTTGGAAGCCCTTGGACTGAACAAAAAATCAGTCACTACAGTCGTAGACGAGAGAGCCGGAGCCGATTTTCCCTTGTTTGTTCCGCGTGAATGGGCTCGTCGTATCCGCCCTAACGATCCCCACGATCCGCTTCTTCAACAAGTCCTTCTCAATTCGGCCGAACTCCTGGAAGTACCCGGTTTCCAAAAAGATCCCGTCGGTGACTTGGCTTCACAAACTAACCCAGGCTTGCTGCATAAATATCACGGCCGCGCTCTGATGATCACCACCGGAGCTTGTGCCATTCATTGCCGGTATTGTTTTCGTAGACACTTTCCCTATCACTCAGCCCCTAAGTCGATCGAAGGTTGGAAAGAAACGTTTGCCACGCTACGGGGAGACAACTCTATCCAAGAGGTACTGCTCAGCGGTGGCGATCCCCTCACATTAGTCGACACGCGACTGGCCGAACTCATTCAACACCTTGATGATATTCCTCATCTCCAACGCTTGCGCATCCACAGCCGCATGCCTAGTGTCATCCCCCAACGCGTCACCGAACAACTATGCAACATTCTTCGGTCGACTCGACTGGGGGTATGGTTTGTATTGCATATCAACCACGCCCAAGAATTAGATGGGGCCACTTGCGAAGCGATTCGAAAATTGCGACGAACCGGTGCCGTATTACTCAACCAAGCGGTTCTGCTGCGCGGCGTAAACGATTCCGTCGACGCTCTCGAAGAACTCTGCCTACGACTGGTGAACGAGCAAGTGATTCCGTACTATTTACATCAGTTGGACCGTGTGGCCGGAGCGGCTCATTTTGAAGTTCCCGTACAACAAGGGTTAGAATGGCTCGATCAATTACGGCAACGCTTACCAGGCTATGCCGTCCCGCGCTACGTACAAGAAGTGGAAGGTCGAGCAAGCAAAACGTCTTTGGAACAACATGTCGGCTGAATTCACCTAATCGAGTTTGCAGAGACGGATCGCATCACCTCTGAAAAAAATCCCACCCCAGAATCTCTAGGAGTTATTGGAATGTCGATGTTTCGAAATCAATCAATCACGTTAAGTGCCATGGCATTGTCAGTCGCCTGTGGTTTTGCGGGCAGCCAAGCGTATGGCGAGGATTGGCCACAATTCCGTGGTCCCAATCGAAACGCGATTTCGGAAGAACGTGGTGTTTGGAAAAACATGAAAGGGGATGGACCTAAGCTGGATTGGATTTGCGAAGGCTTGGGTGAAGGTTACGCCAGTGTTTCGGTTGTCGGCGATCGCGCCTACAGCACTGGAAACCAAGATGGTGGTCAAGCTGTAGTCGCCATCGACACAACTAGCGGAACACGACTATGGGTTACACCACTTACCAACGATGTTCCCGACCATGGATATAAAGGTTCGCGTTGCACACCTACCGTTGATGGTAACCGTCTCTATGTCGTTGCCTCCAATGGTCAAATTGTTTGCTTGGATACTGAAACCGGTAAGATCAACTGGCAGCGTCCGTTCTCGGATTGGAACGGCAAAATGATGTCGGGTTGGGGCTTTAGCGAATCGCCATTAGTCGATGGCGACTGGGTTCTTTGTACACCCGGTGGCGACGATGCCATGATCGTTGCATTGAATAAGCTAACTGGCGAAGAAGTATGGCGCAGCCAAGTCCCTGCTGCAGGCGAAGAAAAAGATCGTCAAGGCCGAGGACTTTCCAATGGTGCAGCCTACTCATCGATCATCGTTTCCAACGGCGGTGGCGTAAAGCAATATGTTCAATTGGTCGGTCGCGGCGTGATAGGTGTTCGCGCCAACGACGGCAAGTTCCTTTGGCGATACAACGGCGTGGCTAATGCAGTGGCCAACATCCCCACGCCAATTGCAGATGGCAACTACATCTTCTGCTCCACGGCATACGGTGTGGGTACCGCTTTGTTGGAACTGAAAAAATCAGGTCGCGATGAAGTCAAGATGCGCGAAGTGTATTTCAAAGAAGCCAAGAACATTCAAAACAAACAAGGTGGCTCAGTCCTTGTCGATGGCTTTATCTATTGCGGCCATGGAGATGGACAAGGTATGCCCATCTGCATCAACATGAAGACCGGCGAAAAAGCCTGGGGCCCCATCCGTGGCGCCGGCCAAGGTGAATCCAGTGTTATCTATGCCGATGGTCACGTCCTGTATCGCTTCCAAGATGGCACCATCGCTTTAGTGGAAGCCAATCCGAAAGCCTATAACCTCAAATTCAGCTTCAAACCCGAGTATCAAGAACGCGAATCATGGGCTTATCCTGTGATCGCCAACGGTAAACTCTACTTGCGCGAACAAAACAAGTTGATGTGTTATGAACTGTAAGCATAGCAGGTAAGGCTGAAGACTTTGGACTTGATGCTTAAGAGGAAATGCAGATGGCCATCAGGCTGACGAAGAGTCGGCTTGATGGCCATGTTTGTTGAAAGCTCAAACAGCCACTTGGCAATGCGCTATCCTAATGAAGGAGCGGGAGTGGCTTGAACGCATTTCTTGTGCGTATTCGCTGGAGCCAACTCGCTGTTTTCATGGGTTGGGGTTGTAACCATGCTGTCGTTTCAGTGGTTTGCGAAACTTGCCGAACGTTGGCGCAACTGGACTGGTGATCGCGATCTCGACGTTGCCATTCGCCAACATCTTTCCGACCGCGGTTACCGTGGCGCTTCGGCACAACTAAAAGCCGTCAAACTGATCGCCATTCAACGGCCCGGCTGGATTCAAATCTATCGCTTTGAAGCGGTGGCCATCGAACAAACTGTGGAGTCCGATTCTTCGCCATCACCACAGGAAAAACCCCGTAGCCTTCTGTTGTATGGACTGGTACGCGACGATGGACGCACTCAGAGCGAAGTCGAAACGTTCATTCACCCCGCTCGCCGCATCGAACTATTTCATCAATGGGCTGAAGGGATGATCAAACTTCGCGGCGCGTTCGCATCGATGTAACATTTGCGTTATGGTCTGCGCCTTCGGGCGAATCGTTTAACCCGTACGCCGAAGGCTAGGCCGCGCAGGACTCGCAATGATCGCTTGCCTGTTCGCTACTCCTGACTCGCTATCCATCCGCGCTGTTGCATACCCGTCTCACTGCTTGCAGGCACGATGAGGATCTAGCCAAGCGAATCGTTTAACCCGTACGCCGTAGGCTAGGCCGCGCAGGACATGCAATGATCGTTTGACTGTTCGCTACCCCTGACTCGCTATCCATCCGCGCTGTTGCATACCCGTCTCACTACTTGCGCGCACATTGAGGACCTAGCCAAGCGAATCGTTTAACCCGTACGCCGAAGGCTAGGCCGCACAGGACTCGCAATGATCGTTTGACTGTTCGCTACTCCTGACTCGCTATCCATCCGCGCTGTTGCATACCCGTCTCGCTGCTTGCATGCACAATGAGGAATCGTTTAACCCGTACGCCGAAGGCTAGGCCGGACAGGACATGCTATGATCGTTTGACTGTTCGTTACCCCTGACTCGCTAT
>JAFLCP010000057.1 GCA_017303505.1 Planctomycetota bacterium
CGCAATGGTCATGCATCATTTAGGCGTTCACATGGGCAACGAACTCGGTGGCTACGAAGCAACCGGTGGAGGCGAGGCGATTGGGCTAGCGAACCTCTGTGAGAAGGCAATGCGATTCCCTGCGATTGATCCCAAGATCCCGGATGGCCAGCTTGCTAAACAACTGAAAGCCTGGATCGTAACTCGGAAAGCAGAAGCGATTCGAGATCGAACTGTCGCTGGCGGCAAGTATCCGCATCTTTGCCGATTCGCCAACCACCTCTACGAAGCCCTCGGAAACTCAATGCGAATCGTCGCCGTCGATCGCCCAATCGAAGCCTCGATTCGATCCCTTCAAGATCGCAGCAGCCGACATCCAGGCCAATGGTTCGCAGCTGGCGAAGAGGCCTGCGACAAACTCCAGCGTTCGCTTCTGGAACATCGCGAAAGGTTTATCCAAGAGCATCCCGAAGTCCCCGTCCATCGGATCAACTTCGCCAAGCTAACGGAAGATCCCGAAACGGCGATCAATGAACTGATCGCATTCCTCGGCATTGAGCCCACTGCCGAAGAGATGGATTCGGCAATCGCACACGTGAACCCGGAGTTGAGGAAGTTCGGATGATTGCAGTGGAAGACGTCCTTGCCAAGATTCGACATCGATACCTCATCATCGGCTCCGGCGCACTGCGCTTGCACGGAATCGATTGGGAAGAAGGCGATCTCGACATTTGGCTTGATCCCAATCTCTCCGATGAGGACTGGCAAGCTTCTGTTGATGATGCCGCTGGTTCTCTCAAGCGACCGTGGAAGCGAGGAGAGCCAGACGGTTCAGGAGGACTGCGAGCATCGACTCGAATCGCCTGTTCGCCTCCGTTGGATATGATGCGCGAAGTCATGGGCTGCACCACTGAGGATTTTGAGAAGGCCTTCGACAACTCGCTCATCTCGTTCTACGGCAATGTCGCTCCACTGAACTCGATCATGCACATCAAACGCAGCGCGAAGCGTCTCAAAGACTATCGCCATGCCATCAAACTTGCTCGAAAACTCCTTAATGCGTGGTGAAACATGGAAGCAACAGTACCCGTTCAAGACATTACCTTTTGCATAAAGACCATTCATCGGCCTTGGGCCTGCCATCGACTCGTACAGTCGCTTCGAAAGGAGTTCGGCGATCCCAAGATCGTCGTCGTGGACGATGGTCTACCCGAACATTGGTTCTCGCGTAAGTATCCCGAGACCGCTAAACACTGCAAAGTGATTGATCTCGAGCAACACGATGTGGGCGTCGGCGTCGGACGCAATACAGCAATCGACGCGGCAGAAACCGAGTTCATTTTTTTGCTCGATGATGATCAGATCGTAACGCCCGATCTGCATCTTGACCGAGTCTACCAGCGGTTCATTGAGTACGACCTCGACATTCTTGCAGTGCGACAGGGAGATGGCGGCCGGCCCATGCTCTTTAGCCCACTGATGAATGGCACACGGATTTGGATGCATCGAGGCGAACGCAAACGGATCGGCGAAACCTGTTGGTGCGACATGGTCAGCAACGCATTCCTGGCGCGGCGTGACACGATCGCCCGCGTTCGCTGGGATGACGAGATTAAAACCTACGAGCACTGGGAGTTCTTCTACCGGGCGTCCCAGATCGAACATCTGCAAATTGCCGTGGCACTCGATTGCTCGGTAGTCCACGACCACGTTGCAGCTAAGCCATATGGAGCACTGCGAGCCCGACCCAAGTTCCGTCGATTGGGGCTTCGTAAACACGGCTTTGATTCACTGCGTTATCCAGGAGGAGGTATCGTTCATGCGTGATCGCGTCACATTCTGCATCAAGACCATCCATCGCCCTCATTGCTGTGCGAATCTGGTGCGCAGCATTTACGAATACTGTGGCGATGATCGTCCGCTGATCTACGTCCTCGACGATGGGAAGCCTGAACTGCGATTTTCGCAAGTCTGTCCGGACGAAGCGGCAATGGTCGATCGACTGATCGAAACCGAATACGACATCGGCTTATCGGCTGGTCGCAATCGCCTCGTGGAAGCGGCTCAGACGCGCGTGGTGATCTTTTCAGATGACGATCACGTGGTTGGTCCACAGACTCGGCTGAATGATCTCGTTCGAAAGTTCGAATCGAGTCGCCTGGATCTATTGGCAACACTTAGTAAGCAACCCCATCGCCCGAATCCAGATGGAACACCGAGGCTGCTCAATTCGTCAGGCGGTGTGCTTCACATTCCTCGTGGCGAGTATCGACGCATCGGCGACATTGCCGAGTGCGCATTCGTTTGCAACTGCTTCGTTGCGTATCGCGACATCCTGCAGGCGATTCGCTGGGATGAAGATCTCAAGGTAGATGAGCATTGGGATTTCTTCTGGCGAGCCAAGATTGCCGGCGTCAGGGTTGGCGTGGCGATGGACCATGTATTCCCGCACATCCACGTCGATCCGCCGGCCTACAAGCGGCATCGACCAGTATTCTTAAGAGCGGCACTTCGTAAACACGGATTAAGGAAGGTACTTTGGAAATGAAACGAGTCATCGCAATTCTGGATCTGCCACCGCGCCGTGCGGTGCCGACGGTACGAGAGAGTGTCGAGGCTGCTGCCGAGAGATGGAACGTCGAGCTGCATTGGATTCGACGTCCTCTGCAACCATGCCATCCATTTTGGCAGAAGATGTTCGTCTGTGGTGATGTTGCAAAGCGGTTCGGTCCGTCGCATGTCCTGCAAATCGACAACGACATGGTTATTCGCAGCGACTGCCCATCGCCGTTCGAGTTGGCCGAACTTGGCCAGTTCGCAATGGTTGCCGAAAGGCAGTGCGCTCAAAACCGAATCGACAACGGTGGGTGGCAAAAGACTGCGCACGAGATTTGGGCCAAACGTTGTCGACTCAATCCAGCGCCGACGTGGATGCATCCCAATGGTGGATTGTATTTGTACGACACCGAGTCGTTCGCTCGGATGTTCGAGCGAATCATTCAGTACTTAATCGTTACTTTTGGAGCCAACGATCAAGCAACCGACGAATCGCTGATCATCAATCAACTGTGGAACGATCACCCTGAGTCGATCGCATTTCTGCCGCCTGACTTCAACGTCAGTATGTTGCAGACGCCTGAGTGGGCAACCAATCCAGTGATGCAATCCTTTGTCTACCACTTCATTGGCCCCAGCAAGCCGCATCTGGATCGCTGTCACTGGCAGCGAAGCAATCCACCTGAGTTGCCATTTCCCGACAACCGTCAAGCGATCGAACTGATAAACGCGTGGAAAGACGATCCGCCAGCGAGCTACGACATTGGCTCAATATTTCGACCCGATCTAGCGGCGAATCTTCTGGCTGTTTATCCGAAGCTGCTTGTTTCGGGAACGTGGTCCGATGAGCTGACGGTTTACGACGAAAGGCTGACGAACTTGGATGAGACGTTCTCATCTCACTTGGTGCTTACTCGGTTTCTCATCCGCCTTGGCGTGAATGCTCGTCGATTCAAGCTCCGTACCAAGGAGGGAGATGATGCAACGCTTCAGCTTGCCCGCACTTGAGTACCACGTTGCTCACGGTTGCAACTTGTCCTGCCAGCAGTGTAGCCACTACAGCAACTTTCACTTGGCTGGCAAGTTGCCAACGCCCGCCGACGCTGAGTCCGAATACTTGCAATGGTCCCATCGACTTAAGCCAACGCGATTCGCATTGCTTGGCGGTGAGCCGCTGCTCAATCCTGCGATCTCGGAGCACATTCAACTCGCACGGCAACACTGGTACGACAGTGAACTGATGCTGGTCACCAATGGATTCTTCCTACACCGCTTCCCTGAGTTGCCGAAGGTCCTCGTTGCTGCAGAGTGCCAACTTGAAATTAGCCAGCATGGTACGCATCAAGACTACCTCGAACGATTCCGCGACGTGAAAGCGATAGTGTGGAGTTGGCGTAAGCAGTATCCGAAGCTGCGCATCAATATTCGCAAATCGCACAAAGGCTGGATGCGGCAATACAACGTTATCGATGGCAAGCCGATGCCATTCAATTCGCTCCCAGACGCCGCTTATCGAGTCTGTATGCAGCGAACTTGCACGCAGCTTGTTAATGGCTCCCTCGCAAAATGTCCCGCACTCGCATATTGGACCCAGCTAGAGACAAAAGCCCGCCTCGAATCCATTTCGGAGTGGGATTTGTTCCGTGCTTACGACGCTTGCCCACCAAACGCGAGCGATGAAGAGCTTCGCTCGTTCCTCGAAACCAGGTCGATTCCCCAGTGCGCGTTGTGTCCTAGTCGGCGCGTCACGTTTCATCATCCCAGTCCCCTGCAAAGGAGTAACATGCAATGATTGATAAGTTCAAGCCCAAACTACCTCGCTTGCCGTATCCATTCATTCCACCCTTCGATCCGCCAGCCGAGCAACCACCGTATATTCCGCCGGAGAGTTCTGGAGGAGACGATGAAGGATCGTCAAGCGAAGACCCGGGCCCACGTCCACCATGGTGGCCCGAGGATTGGCCCTGGCCACCACCACCGGATGAACCTGTGGTTATCGAAGCGCCGCCACCACTACCCAACATCATCTGGCCGCGACTCCCACCGGATCATCCTTATCACTTACCACCAGGTTATCACTATCCCGACAACCTGCCTGAAGGCCATCCAGGGCACTATTACCCAGGCATGCCGCCGTATCCGGTGATTGCTCCGTAATCTCCCGTGTTACTTGCACACGGTAACAAAGCAGTGAGAGCAAGAAACGTTCTTTTTACATGCGAAGGTGCAATTCAAAGCATTTGATTATGCGATCCGGCTAGGTGTGATTGATTAGCCTAGCCGGTAGCGACATTCGGACGCTTCCTCCGCCTTCGCCATAAATACCAAATACAGCCACCGAGCATTTCCAACAGCAAGCGGTTCTATTAAAAACCCCGAAACTTTCTGAAAAACGGACCATGACATCACGCTCACCTCAATTTCACTCGCATCCGCACACTTTCGCGAACTCGATCGAAAGCCGGTTTGCTAACACCGTCAGCAGTAAGCAACCCAAGGGTTGCAAGATACTCACGAAAGGCTAATTGCTTGACGCCGTAATATTGAACCATGGAATCGACTTGTGGCTTGGGCAGGTCACATGTCCAAACGAGATTCACCAAGGTGATTTTTCCGACATGCTCATCCCAAGATTCAAATAAAGCGTCGATGAACGCAGCTTGTTTGATTTCAGAACTTTGGCATGCTACTCCACTGGGATAACCGGTCTCCAAAAGGTAGATCGGTTTTTCCGACATGCCGGCCATCAATTTGAAGTCACGCGACACCTCGCTTGGATCGCGCACGAGAAACTGATCATCAAGCGGATAGTACGTAAGCATAATCGCGTCGGCTTGTGAATCGATCGATGTGAGTGCCTGCCCAAGTTCACCTTTTCGGCCCGAGAATGTCATCTTGCAACCGACGGCTGCGTCTGGAAGTTGCTCGCGGATATGAGTGGCGACTTTTTTAAAGAACCTTGCATACGCTTCAACCTCGTCTGGATGCGACGCAAAGTAGACGTCAACTTCGTTACCAACGCTGACTGCGATAATCTCGGCATCTGGCAACTGAGACTTGGTCCAATCAAACCATCGCTTGAATGCCTCGACGCGTTCGATAGAATCCCATTCGCTATGGAGCAAGTGCTCCGGAACTCGGTGCGTACCCGTATCGATCGGATTCATTGAAATGACAAGAGCTGTATCGAGCTTCGGGTAGACTTCGTTGGCCATCGCAGCAAATGGACTCTCATAGTTCTCGCTGGTCGTCTCAACTTCGTCCCATTGTTGTGGAAGCTCGATGAACTGGATTCCGGCATTCTTTGCCATGGCAAAGGCGTGTTCGTAGCCAATATCTCCTTCGGTGACTCCGAAGCCGAGTTTTCGATCAGTCATTACGCCTACCGGTGTACCAATAGGCGAAGCCTTCTCACTACAACCGGCAAGAAAGGACAACAGAGAGCTAAAGAGCCCCATCAAAATCAGCTTTGACATCAATCTGCACTTTGTGCATGTTGTTTCGTATATGGTGATACCAACAATTCGTAGATCAGACCAGAGTCTTGACTGCGAGTTTATTTCTCGGCTGACTTCGTGGTAGTTAGCCTCAGCACCGCCGGATGTGAAGAGAATTTCAGTTGGATCGCAGCCGATCAGCGCGGCAATGCGAATCCTCGATAGCTCGACGATCTCTGCTGCGGGCGTGCAGGCCCAATGTCGGCTGGATGGATTTCCCAGATCGAGCTCAAGCAATCTCAGCAACTCGGCTTTGACCAACTTTGAAAGTGGAGTAGTCGCATTGTAATCCAGGTAGATTCGCTGGCTCATGCTCGCGCTCGTACGGTTCGCTTGGCTGATGGCTTTGCTTTTTTTGAAATCGCGCCTTGTTTGGCTTCAAGCCTGGCTTTTTCGGCTTTGATTTGCTCCGTTGATTTCGACACGGGAGTTTCGTTGCACGCAAGCTCTTCGAGCAGAATTCGCGTCAGCCTCGGCTTGGCGAGATAGTAACAACGGGTCTGAGCGTCCTGAGCGAAGTCCACCAACTGCGTATGCCTCAATAACGCCAAATGCTGGGACAAGTTCGCTTGGCGTGCGGGCAGCAAGTCTTCGAGGTCCGTCACGCACTTCGGACCGTTCGAAAGCTCTTGAAGAATTGCCAGCCGAGTCGGGTGCGCAAAGGCTCTCAGCAGTACGGTCGCTGATTTCGTGTCGATTTCAGTCAAGATCTCGCTGCGGGTTGTTGTATTCGCATATCCGAATACAATCCTATTGCTTTCATTTCGCCACACAAGATGAGTAGCCACGATGGACAGGACACATCACTGGGAAAACGTGTACCAAACGAAGAACTCGACCGAGGTGAGTTGGTACGAGCCAGATCCAAAACAATCACTCGATTTGATCCTCCAGGTTGTTGGAGAATCGCGAGGTCGCGTGCTTGACGTCGGCGGTGGCCAGTCGTTCCTCGTCGATCGACTGCTCGACGCGGGATTCGAGCATGTCGCAGTACTCGACATATCGCAAACCGCCATCGAGGCGACCAAGGCTCGACTTGCTGAACGGGCTTCGCTGGTCGAATGGATTGTTGCTGACATCACGCAGCACGACGCAATCGGTGAGTTCGACGTTTGGCACGATCGAGCCGTTTTTCACTTCATCACCGATCCAGAGGACCGAAGGCATTACGTGGATTTGCTGAAGCGATCCCTGCCAATCGGTGGGCACTTCGTCGTCGGAACGTTCGCCAAAGGCGGGCCCGAAAAGTGCAGCGGTCTACCGATTTGCCAATACGATGCAACCACGATGCAAGCAGAACTGGGGCCATCGTTCGAACCGCTAAAATACAGCGAGTACCATCACACCACGCCTTCAGGTAAACCCCAGCTTTTCTTTTTCGGCGTATTCAGGAAGAAAAAGTGACTTGGTCGTAAACAATAATTGCGAAGGAACGAGCGACAATTCGGATGTTTGATGCGAGGCAGGCATTCGATGCTGCGTGGTCATCGGATAGAATGCGACGGTCTCATCGGAGTCTTTTTTTTGCGGCGTACCATTAGTGCTAGTAGATCGTTTTGGTAGGAAACACACGAGTCTTCGCGTAAGCGTGACGGACAGATGCAATCTGCGCTGCACCTACTGCATGCCTGCAGAAACTCCCGACTACTGCGAACGGGATGCGATCTTAACATTTGAGGAGATTGCGAGGGTCGTACGAATCGCCGTTGAACTGGGAGTGGATGACGTGCGGTTGACCGGCGGTGAACCGCTCATGCGTTCTCAGTTGCACAAGTTGGTGTCAGCGATCAACAAGATCGAAGGCGTGCGGAAGCTTTCCTTGACAACCAACGGCATCCTATTAGCCGAGCAATTGCCTGCCCTTTACGCTGCAGGTTTGCGGAGCGTCAACGTGAGCTTGGATGCACTGGACGAAGCCTCGTTTGTGGAAGCGACCCGACGACCTGGGCTGCAGCGAGTGCTTGCTGCAATTGAAGCCTGTCAATCGATGAATGTGAAGGTGAAGATCAACGCTATCGCCATGCGAGGCTTCACAGAACGTCAAATTGTGGCTTTTGGCGAGTTCGCTCGATCCACTGAGATTCCGATTCGCTTCATCGAATTCATGCCGCTCGATGCGGACGGGAAGTGGAATGCGGCGGGCGTACTGGCTGGTCAACGGATTTTGGAGCTGTTTGCAGAACAGGTAAGGCCCCTTGTACCGCTGGGGCAGCCCGATGCTTCGCCGGCTAGAGACTATCAATTCGATGATGGCAAAGGCTGTATCGGAATCATCGCGTCGGTTACCGAACCATTTTGCGGCACCTGCAATCGGTTCAGGTTGACGGCGGATGGGCAGTTACGCAATTGCTTGTTTGGCAACGATTCCGGTGATGTTCGAGCGCTACTCCGTAGTGGCGGTAAGGATGCCTCGATTGCGAAACTGATGATTGATGCAGTTGCGGCCAAGAAACGAGGACACGGAACCGATGACTTATCTTTTGGTCATACGTCGCGTCCAATGTATTCCATCGGAGGCTAAGTTAGTCGCAAACTCGTGGCGAAAGCTTCAGTGAGCCACCGCCAAAGGTTCTTTGGTTTTTTGCGTCAGCTTGCCGTCTTCCATTTCGTAGAGAGTGTCAAAGACGTCTAGTGAACGGTGATCGTGAGTGACAACAATCACTGAGGTGCCCTGTTCGTGGGCTACTTTGGTAAACAACTCCATGACTTGCCGGCCGCGAAAACTATCGAGCGCCGCGGTGGGCTCGTCCGCGAGAATTACCGAAGGGCGGTTTGCTAGAGCGCGGGCCACAGCCACCCGTTGTTGCTGTCCGCCTGACAGCATCGAGGGATAACTTTGGGATCTGTCTTTGATTCCCAAGTAGTCGAGCAACTCCAAAGCGCGAATCCTGGCCTGCCTACTTGATAAGCCATTCAGCTCGCAAGCAATTTGCACGTTCTCTCCCGCTTTTAGGAACGGGATCAGATTAGATTTCTGAAAGACAAATCCCAGATGCTTTCGTCGAAACGAACGCAAGTTTGTCAACGCCTTTGGGCCATCCATGATCAGTTGATTCGCGATGTAGATCTTGCCACTTGTCGGAGGATTGATAAGACCGACTGCGGTAAGGAAGGTCGACTTGCCAGAGCCGCTGGGACCGAGCAAGGCAACGACTTCGCCAGCCATTACTGTCATCGAGGCATCGCGCATGGCGACGACTTCAGTGTTGCCTGCTCCATAAATCTTAGTGAGACTTTCGGCTTTGATCGCAATCTTTGCCGAAGGATCATCGGCAGGCATTGGCGTACTCATGCGAGGGCCTCATTAGGCGAAACCACCATTGCTTTCCAAACACCGAGACCGCTCGAGGCAATGGAAATGACAAACACGATTGCCGCGAGTTGGATCAAATCTTCGCTGGTGATGATCACACGACGGGGGAATTTTGGGAATATCTGCTGGCCAACCACATACGCGATCGCGAATCCACTGGCTCCGAGAATCAACGCTTGCTGTAGAATTAGGCCCAGCAGCACGGTGTTTGAAGCTCCGATCAACTTGAGAAGCGCAATGGAGTGCAGCTTGTCCAAGGTAAGTGTGTACAGAATGAGCGCCATGATGATTGTGGCAATGATGGTCAGCAAAATGCGAAAGAGTCCGATCTGGCTTCGAACTTTCTCAACGGATCCTTTTAGCAATAGGTTTCGCTGCTCGTCCGCAGTATAGACCGTCACATCCGTCCAGCCTCCGATGACTTCCGCGACCGCTTTTGCATCGGATGGATGTTCAAGTGTCACAAGAACTGAACTAATAGATGGCCGGGCAATAGCCGGAAGTTGACCTGATTGCCGGGTTGCATTCTCAAGCAGTGCAGGTTGCTGGATTGCAACGTCAAACAGGCGTCCACGCGATTCGCGGGCCGCACGCTCCAAGCGAACCGCTTCACCAGGAACATCAAATTGAACAGCCAACGCATCCGCTGAACTTAAGAATGCAATGCCATCACCAGCCGAGCTAATCATGCCACGGCTTATGCCTACGACTTGATAGACTTCGTTGCCAATCTCGATTTGCCTTCCCAAGGGAAGCTTTAACGTTTGATCGGCGATGAGCTCAAACCGTGATTGACCAAGCGGGCGACCTTCCACCAATGGAATCCAGTCTCCCTTGTCGGTCGGCCAACTTAATCCGAGCACGGCCATCCGCAGAACTCGATCGCCATCTTGTCTCTGGATCGTGTGATAAACGAACTCACGAGCAACGCGAACGCCAGGTACCGCCAAGGCGCGGTCGGAGAGCTTTGCAGGAACGCGAGAGATCTCAGCAAATGGCCCTCTCGTACTTCGCTGAACGACCCATAGGTCAGCATCGAGCCGGTCGATCAACAACGTTGCATCCTCGACAACTCCACGATAGATCCCTCCCATGCCCATGACCACCATCAGTAACATTCCGATTCCGACGGCAGTCAGAACAAAACGTCCGATGTTGTAACTGATATCCTTGATTGCCAAGTTCATGGAAGCCTCACCTTCTGCCCGTCTCGCAACTTGGCTCCGTCGGGAGATCGAAGCAGGACATCGCCCTCGTTTACACCGTTACTAACAGCGATCCGATCTCTCGCTCGAAGAATCACGTCGACCGTCTGAGCTTTTGCCACGCCAGATTGTTCAATGAAGATGGTCGCCTTATTCCCCTCCAGTTCACAAAATTTGAGCGGCACCGTAAGTGCATCATCCGACCGTCCGTTTTCAATGTAGACTTCGGCACGCTGACCTATCGCCCAGTACTCCGGACGTTCGAGCAATTCGACATCCACAATCACCTCTCTCGTTTCGCGGTCCGCTTCTCGGCCAATGCGTACGACCTTGCCGAGAAAGGAGCGCTCCGGTTCGGAGCGAAAAACAATCCGACTCGGCTGCTCGAGACGCAGTTTCGCGATTTCGGTTTCGTCAACCCAAGCGCTAATCCATAGGCTATCCATCGAGATGAGTGTGAGGATATTCGTGCCAGGAACAACGATGTCGCCAACCTCACGACGCCGTTTGATCACTAGCCCATCAAACGGAGCCATGATGAGCGTGTCCGAAAGTCGTGCCTTGTGGTAGGCAAGCAACTCTTGTGCAGCTAGGAGGGACTTCTTTCCTTGCACGATGGCCGATTCGGATGCTCCAAGACCAGCTTGCGCGACAGTCAAGGCTTCCAACGACTGATCAAGTTCTTCGCGGCTAATGGCACTTTGCGAAGCGAGCGACAATTTCCGCTCATGGCTACTTGTCGCCTGCTTCACTACTGCTTCCGCGCGAGTCTGATCCGATTCGAGGCGATCAATGTTGGACTCAGCGACTTCGACGTTGGCCGCCGCGATGGCAACTTGCTGCTGCAATTCGGCGTCATCGAGTCTTACCAATTTCTGACCGGCTGTGACCTTGTCGCCTTCATCTACTGTCAGTTCAAGGATGCGCCCCGCAATCTTAGGGCTGATCATCGCTTGCGTGCGAGCCTCGAGTGTGCCCGTCCCCATGACTTCCGACGCGAGAGCACCCCGCTCAACGACATGGGACTCCACTGTTACTGGAGCCCAGAGTCTCCAGTAAAGCAGTCCACCAACGACAGTTGCCACTCCCATGATCTTCAAAGAGGTGAATATTATTCGCTTTATCATTGCCTAGGCTGTCGATTCTGACTTGGGAAATATCAACTGCCACGCGAAAGCAAGCAGCTATTTGGCGGGAACGCCTGTCGTTTCAGAGGGTCTTGCCGCTGGATTGTCTTTTGGTGCAGCAAGAATCGGCATGGTGATCACGACTCCTGCCGTTCTATCTTCATTGCTTGTGCGGCGCTGTACGTGGCATTTAAGGCATTGCGATCCCAAGCGAATCGCTCCGGCATATTGGTAGCTGCGTTCCTCGATCTTTTCTGCCATTTGCTTTCCTGCGGCGAGCTCTTTCACCGCAGCCTTTTCGAAAGCAGATTTTGCTTGATGGTCGACGTTGACTAAGTCCGTATTCACAGTCAGCCACTTCATTTGCACGTCATAGCTTTTGCCCATCTCGTGAAAGACGTCTTCGAGCGACGCGGATGGGATGGCATGAGCGTTTTCTTCGTCGAAGAAATCACGATGCATAATTTGCAAAGCACCACGCACCATTTCGTGTAACAGCTTCGCACGTGATCGCGCTTCTTCCGGATTGCTAGGAGGGGGGATTTCAATTTGGCTCTTGGATAGGCTCGTCGGTTGATTTTCGTCACCGAGTACCAGGGCTGACACCAACAGTAAAACAGCAAATAGTCTAAAATGAACAAAGACGGTTTTCAGATTCATCGCGCGGCCTCAACGGTCGTCGGTCGAGCGTCGGCCGGGGCGTCGTCTACACACTTAACGCAATTGAGTTCAAAGCCGAGCATTGTGTCACGACCATTGGGCGACAGAACCCATGGCCGTTGTTCCCATGGCGGATCGTGCCGAACATGCTGATTGTGGCCGCACGACAGTTGCGCAACCCAGTGTCCTTCATCGTCGAGGTGATAGCCGGTGATCTGCCTTGGGCAACTGGGTTTGGGGCCACTCATCGCGATGCACCCTCACAAAGCGGTAGGATTGCATTTGTTGATTCAACGAGGTCCTTGATGGTCACGCCAGCAAACGCCTTCTCCATGGCTTCGTAGGCCTTGTCGAGTTCTGCATGCAAGGGACACAGGCTCGTGTGCGACTTAAGCCCAAGTGGACATCTCTTGATCCGCGCGATGGGCTCGACGGTGTTGATGACATCCAGAATCGTCAGCTTGTTCGTCGCGTAAGTCAGCTCGTAACCGCCACCGGGGCCAGGTCGAGAGTGCACTAAGCCAGCATTGCATAGGTCCTGGAGGACGCGGGTCAGATATCGACGCGGAACTTTGGTCTGTTCTGCCAGCACGTTGGCTGACAGAGGATGATCAACTTGGCTTCCCATGCAGGCAACCGCACGGAGAGCATATTCGGCTGTTTTAGATAGCATTCATTGAGCCTATCGCAGTGACACAAGCAAACTCGGGCCGCCAGGGGTAGCGACTTAAACTATACGCGTGGGTGCAGATATAAGCTTAACTAGTTGCTCGCTTCTTAACAATTGCAACCGCGCCGAGGCGTACCGCTAGTCGCCGGTCAAAGTAGCCATAACGTTGGCCTGGGTCGCAAATCCGGAACTCTTCCCTCTGTTTTCTGCGAGGGAAAGTCGCCCCGGCTCAAAAATGCACCTGGAAGTGCAGATATTGCACATGTGCTCGCTTTTTGAGTGCGGTCGGCGATTTGGTCAGGGAAGGCCTCATGGACATCAGAAGAATCATTTTGGGCGCCGGTGCCCTGTTTTTGCAGTTGAACACAGCGATGGCGCAGCCTTGCAGCTACCAGGTGACATCTCAGTGGCCTTCCCTTTTGTGCCAGCCAACGCATGAGCAATACGCACCGATTCCACAAATCCAGCGTGGATGGGAACCGTACTATCCGAGCCATGGATTAACGACACCAAGAACAGCCTTTGACGGTAATGGCTGTTCTAGTTTTCAACAACCGAGCTCACCACAACCGATCCATCAGGGATACTTCCCTTTGCCACCACAGTCGGCACCATGTCTAGCACCGAGCGTCTGCGCCGGGGGTTGTGGGAGTTGGCCAGAGGATCAGCGACTATATTCAGATGTTTCTGTCAGAGGATTCCATGGTGGCCTGGAACTGATTTGGATAAGACCCAACTTTGATCAGAATGTGGCCATGATTGTGGACCCACCCGTTGGAAACATGTTGGTGCCGTTTGAGTACGACTACCAACTGTCACCGCGAGCTTGGTTGGGCTGGCAATCCTGTAACGGACTAGGATTTCGGGCAACCTACTTCCGCTTTGACGAATCGGCCAATCGAGAGGCCGTCACTGCCGCGGCGGGAGCGACGCCGGTGTATCTTTTTGTGTACGGGGCTGGCGGCAATCTGTCTCGTAACGCTAACGCCAACGTTGGACAGACGCTCGTGTCCAATCATTCGTTAAAGCTAGGTTCGCTCGACCTCGAAGCAACACAATTCTTTCGTTGGCGTCATTCCCAAGCAATTCTGGGTATGGGAGTCCGTATGGCGGATGTGGAACAAACAGCCAGCGGTGAAGTGTTCAACGCTGGCGGGACACTTGAGGAAGTCGTCCGGAACGACCTTGCTTTGGCTGCGGCTGGGCCAACCCTGTCTGCTCAGTTGACACGTGGCATCGGCGATAGCAATTTTGGAATATTTGCAGCAACGAGGGCTTCTTTGTTGGTGAGTGAAACCGAACAGCGAATTTATGAGATGAAGGGTGCGTATACGACCGAACTGGAGGACATCGCAATTCAGCGAGAAATTCTCGGCAACTTGGAACTTGGCTTAGGACTCCAGTACCAACAAGCGATTGGACAATCTGCAAGCATGTTTGTACGTACTGGCTATGAGTGCCAACTATGGCTCGACGCAGGCGGCCCCGTTGACTCTCACAGCACAATAGGACTCGACGGAATCACTCTTGCGTTGGGCTTGCATTATTGAACTCGCCGCCGGGATCGCCGAGTTCGTCACGCGCAATTGGCAATCGAGCGACGACGGATACCCCATAAATAGAAGCGGACGCAACGATTATTTTGAGCATAACCGAGAGTTGGCCGAAGATCAGCGTGGAACCGACCACCAAGGTCACCATTGCATAAGCGAGATGTTTTACGCTCCGGCGTACTCCACCCTGATCTCGCCAATCTCGAAGTGGCCCACCGACCAGTGGCCATGCCATCGCCTTCGCGTGCATGGCTGGTGAGACGCGCAACAAAAAGTAACACATTAGCAGCAAGAATGGCGTGGTTGGGATTCCAGGCAAAGCAACACCGAGCATTGCCAAAAGAAAGAACACACCAGTCATCAGCCAATAGAGCAGGCGTTTAGCGCCGCGGGCAGTTTCAACCTTGAGATATCTCAGGCGAGCATCCTCCGCCGTTGCTACAGTCGCAGACCAATCACCGTGGTCCAATGGATCGCTGCAAAGTGCTATTGATCAACAAGATCTACGATTCTGCGCGCGTAAGTCATGCTTTCAACAAGATTGTGACCAACACGGTTGAATCCTCAACTGCTTCGACTGCGTGCGGATCAGCAGCTGAAAGATATAGCATGTCGCCAGCAACAAGTTCTTTGGCCACTCCCTGAGATGTGAACTTCACGCGTCCTTCCAGACAAAAGACAGTGATCTCGCCTGGCGCTTTGTGCTCGGCAATCTGCTTGCCCGCTGGTAAGACAAGCCGTATTGCCTCCATTACCTCGGTTTTGAACAACGTAGAGGTTTTGGTGTTTCCGATCTCGGAGCCCAGCGGCTGCAAATGAATCACTTCAGATGGATTCGCGTGTTTAATGGACATTGGTACTTCCTGTTCTTGTGAGTGGAACGTCACTAAAGTCACTGCCCGACGCAGTACAAGTGTTGGCCGGTGCGAACGAGCAGACGATCGCCGGCTACTGCGACGCCATAAACCATCGGGTCGCCATACGAAAACATTTCGTAGAGTTGATTCTCTGGCATCCCTGCAAATACTTTCTCGGGGCCAGTTTTAGGAGCAGCCTGTTCCGGAGGAACTGCGTTTGCCTTCCTCTGCTCCGCAGCCAGGCGGCTCGCCTCCATCATCGCGTCGGCGTCATAAAGCTGATTGCGGGAAACTTGATTGTACTGGTCGCCGGGCTTAAGAATGACCGTAAACCCATTCTTTAAGACGAAGTAGACGAGTTGCTCGCCGTCGGGACGAGTGACGCCGACAGCCGACGCCCAGCATGGATTACCGATTCGTTTAGCAAACACTTGCTTACCTGTTTCTCGATCGACGCAGAACAGCACTCCGACCTTGTTGACGTAGTACACGTATCCGGCGAATGCCAGCGGCGTCGAATAGTACGAATTCGCTTTTTCAGCGCCCCAGCGGACCTTATAGCTTGCTTTCCCATCGACATTCATTAATTGAATGCAACAATTCGACCCTGCCGTCGCCTCCTCGTCGGTTGCCCCACCATACATGGTCGTTGAGCCGACGAAGATTTCGTCACCATCGATGGTTGCCGAAGGAATGTGATTACCCTGCAAACCGCCTAGCTGCCAAAGTGACTCTCCCGTCTTTGCATCGTACGCATCCACCGTGTCGGCAGAACTGGCAATGACAAGGTTGCGGTCTCCTGACTTGGCGACTACCGGTGAAGACCAAGAAGGCACTCGTTCTCCACGATCTGTTTTCCAAGCCACCTCGCCGCTCTGCTTTTCTATAGCGACCAAGTAAGACGGCCCATGGTGATCGATCAA
>JAFLCP010000058.1 GCA_017303505.1 Planctomycetota bacterium
CAAGCGATCGATATGCACCGACTCGGTCAATTCGGCAATCCATTTTGGATCGTTGGTCAGTGCCGTGCCGATCAATGTGGACCCAATTTTGGAAATCATGTCCTTCTGCGGGCATTGAACCACGCTTGTGAATGGGAACATGTATTCCTTCGCAGCCACGCCTCGTTCCGGTGAATCGCAATGGACAATCATCGGACGCAAGTACGCGCACAGTTCGCGTTCTACCAATCGATCGCCGTAGCTTGCGGTCATATCGGTAACGCCCGACTCTGCCAAATCTTGTTGCACCATGCCCCAAGTTCCCAACGCCATTTGTTTGTTGGTGAAGGCTGCCAAGCCTGCTTCAGGATCCTGTGGCGGACGCACTTCAACGGGCCCAAGTTTCGCGGCCAAGGCGGCAGCAATTTCTTTGGTGTGTCGCGACGCCCAAATGCCGGAGCAATTGATGCAACCGCGACCGCTGTTGGCATAGATGCTCTCGACCATCATGTCGAGATAATCTTCCCAGTGATCGACGACATCGTCGCCAATAAGAATCTTGCTGAAGCCAGGACCATGAGCTTGCACGCGCGGGTTACCGGCGTATTGAGCCACAGTTTGAGCGCTGCCAAACACCATCGCTCGTGGAGCTTTACTCAGCAAGGCACCCCCAACGTCATGGCCACCTGGGTACAAACCAAAAGCTTCCGCTGGCATTCCCGCTCCAATGAACGACGCAACCATGCGATAAGGTGTCCATGGTTCTTGCGAGCCGGGCTTTAGCATAAGTCCAACTTGGAGTGCTACGGCAGGCAACCACAAGGTGTGCACGCCCGGTGAATTGTTGGGCAATACGGCTGCCAGGACCGGGGATTGGCATTGATAACTGACGATCACGCCGCGCCCTTCTTCACCATAACCCTTGGCAAAGATTTCTAGGTCTAACCCGCGGGTCAGCGCATCGAGAATCTTGTCCATGTTGGATAACACGAAGGCATTTTTCTTCATGTTCATACGGCACAAATGCTCGGGCAGTCCCGTGCTGGCCGATTGTTGATGAACGAAATCATCCACAGTCTGTTGGCCATCACCCATCGGCAATGTTCCGTGCTCGAACAACTCCGCAGCTTTCTTGCAACATGCAATTAATTGAGCTGGTGAAAGTTGTTTGAGTGCGGCTCGTGCGCGATCGGCTTTTCGCATGTCCATTTGCAACATGCCACCGTTCACTTGAGCCAATTTGGCGATCGGTTCACCGGTATCAAAATGCACGATGTCTTGTGCTTCAAGCGATTGATACGGTTTACCCCATCGCAAAGCTGGGATATGTAACATCTTCTAGTTCTCCGATTTGTAACCCGTGATCAATAAACGCCGACGGTGGTTGAAGAAGCAATTCCGCGCCATGGTCGAACGCCGCTGACACCATCCCAAGGATATTTTTCATAAGGAGCTTCGCGTTCTCCTTCGTCGCGTTCCAAGAATCCGGGAACAAAGAATTCTTTGGTCATCGTGTAAAGCTTCACACGACCTGATTCGCCATAGCCAACGACCTTTTGTGGATCATCAAAGTCAACCAATTCGACCACAGCCCGAGGTTGTGGAGCGTAATAGGTAATCTTGTAGCCATCTGCAGCGGTCACTGGTTTGCTGCATGCCAATCCCATCAGCGTGTTGCCGTAGGTTGGGGTCATATAGACACCGCTCTCTTCAGGTGCACCGCCGAAGAACTCTTCGATGCAAAAGCGCGTCCACTGTGGAGTGAATTCGGTACCACCTGAGAAGATACCAGTGATACCAACTTCAGGAATGCTCGTCCCTTTTTCCGCCAAAGCATAAGCCAACGCTTCGAGCAGCTTAGGGGTGGCAAACATACATTTGATGTCGTGGCCAGCGGTCAGAATGGTAACAGCCTGATCGATACAATGTTTCTTGTATTCTTCGAGGTGTTCCATCCAGCCCTTCTTGATCAACTTGATAACCCACCGCGGATCCAAATCGATGCAGAAGCAAATACCACCGCGATATTGACAGAGATGCTCAACAGCGAGTCGCAAGCGGCGCGGACCTGATGGTCCCAGCATCAACCAATTGGCACCTTTGGGAAAATATTGATCGGGAAGCGTGTGGCTGAAGAGTTCATAGTCGATGCGGAAGTCATCCACGACTACGCGGCTCTTGGGGATACCTGTGGTACCACCCGTTTCAAATACATAAGCCGCTTTGCCTTCCAGTCCCTTAGGAAGCCAGCGGCGAACTGGGCCACCACGCAACCACTCGTCTTCGAATAGCGGAAATTTCTTCAAATCATCAAAACCCTTCACATCCTTGAGCGGATCGAATTTTAGTTCCGCTTTCTTGGCGAGCCAAAATGGCGAACCGGTTGACTCATGAAAATGCCATTGAACGGTTTCGTAGGTATGTTGGTCCAAAAGTGTTTTGGCTTCTTGCGACTTCTTTAGAAGGGCAGGATCAACAGGAGCTGTGCTGCTCATAAGGCAAAGATCCAAGATTAAGTGAAGGTGGGATGTTTCGCTGACCGCCGAGCCGAAACCTTGTTCGTGAAACTCTGGCCTCTAAATTGTAACCTTTTGGCAACTCGTCGTTCACCCCTGTTTTCATTTCCGACGACCACCTTAAAGTAGGTGGTGTGACGTGTGGCTAGTTTCATCGCTACAATACACAGACTTTATCAATCCAGTTAATACTCGAAATGGGTATGGGCTGCGTTGTGAAACAACACTGAACTTTCAGGACACGCTATGCCAGCCAAAAATGTTCTCGGAACGGCTCTCGAACCATGTAGTTTTGATCCAATGACCGGCTTCTTTCGCGACGGGTGTTGCAATACGGGTGCAGAAGATGTCGGATTGCATCTGGTCTGTTCGGTCATGACCGATAAGTTTTTGGCTTTTTCCAAGGCGCGGGGTAATGACCTCAGCACGCCAATGCCCATGTATCAATTCCCTGGACTGAAAGAAGGGGATCGCTGGTGCCTCTGCGCTTTGCGTTGGAAAGAAGCCCTGGAAGCAGGCATGGCCCCACAAGTTGTGCTTGAGGCAACGCATATTTCAACGCTGGAGTTTATCGATCTCGAAGATTTGCAGAAACACGCTGCGACCGATTAAGGCACAACGGCAATATTAATCTGAATTCCCGGCGATACCACACACAGATCGTGGGGCGATGCGCACAGACCATTTTAATTTTTTTCGCGACTTTCGCTTTTTTCGCGGTTTACTTTGCTCGTTGAGCCACGCATTAACTCGTTCCGCATGAGGCATTGTGCCAACAGAACCGCGCTCAAGTCAATACAACGCACACTAGGGAAGCGATTACGAAGGCAGATAAAAGCATGCCGCAAAGAACCAAACCTCTCACCCCACCGGAAATTCTAGAAACAAGGACACTGTCAGTTGGAGAATCCGGATTCACCAACACACGGCGAAGTTGCATGGCCTCATTGGCCAACTTTAGATCCTTGAAGTCGTAGGAACAAAAGAGCTTAATGCACAAACTTGACGACGAATATTCACGTTCTCCATACCGGTATCCGTACTGAAAGTCCTTTCTATTCGCGAGCTTTTCGTTCGCTATTTCAATCCAGATTGGGTTCGGATTTACCTCCGCAAGCAGCTTTCGTAATGGTTCAGAAAGCCAGACGATTTCGGCATATTTCCATCGCAACCGAGCGTTCCGAGCACGAAGGATTGCATATGTAATGAGCGCGATAACAACCGCGTCCGTGATCAGTGCGATCCACATCATTATGTAAGCAATCCAGTTCATTGTTAATTCCCACGACCTTGGAAGTAGCTCCGCATGAGGATCACGCTACCGATATGCGCTAACGGAATTAGGACCAAGAATGGAAAGTTCCAGAAGTCCAGGACGATCATCGAAAAAAAGCAGAGCAGGAAGAACCGTACCTTTTGTCTTAGGCCGGACGGAAGAACCCAGAACGAATCACTCAGGCTGCCTTCAGCTTTGGGCAATTCGCCGCGATCATGTAGATAAACTATCTGCGATGCGACCAAGTACGTAGAACACCCGAAAAACCATGCACGCAATAGATTCGCGGTAAAGCTAAGTTCCGAAAAACATTGCGGAATCAAGAACATTGGCAAGGCAATTGTTAGCGCAATCGCAATCGGACCGTAGGTTTTGTGCATGATATAGACTCGCCTCTAGCAGCAGCCGTTGGGGAGCTCGAATGGCAAGTGTTATAAGCCATTTTCAATACTACCCAACGGCAAGCCAACGGGGCATATGAGTCTATTGTGTCTGAAGTCAATAAGCAAACCTAAGATATTATCGCTTTCGTGGCGTTCGCGTTTTTTGTGGTACGCTTTTTCGGCCGAAGGGGCTACGAAAGAATATCCTGCAGCACATTGCCATGCACGTCGGTCAAGCGGAAGTCTCGACCTGCATATCGATAGGTTAGTTTCTTGTGATCCAAGCCCATCAAGTGCAAGATCGTCGCATGCCAATCATGGATATGGCATTTGTTCTCGACCGCTTCATAGCCTAAATCGTCCGTAGCTCCATAGCTGAAGCCACCCTTGACCCCACCACCAGCCATCCAAGTGGTATAGCCTTTGTGATTGTGATCGCGGCCATCGCCGTTTTGTGCATCGGGTGTTCGACCGAACTCGCCACCCCAAATCACGAGCGTGTCCTGCAACAGGCCACGAGCTTTGAGATCTTTGAGCAAGCCCGCAATGGGCTTATCAATTTCGGTGCATTTTTCTGGAAGCTCTGTTCGCAAACGAGCGTGATGATCCCAATTGCCGTGCGTCAATTCGATGAATCGTACACCTGCTTCGGCGAAGCGGCGAGCCAATAAACATTGGCGACCGAAGCCGTCGGTATCGCCTTGACCGATACCATACATGGCCAACGTCTTTTCATCTTCGTTACTGAGATCCATCATCTCGGGCAATTTATCTTGCATGCGGAAGGCAAGTTCATAGGACTCGATGATGCCTTCGATGCCACTATTGTCAACTTCGTTTCCTTGTTTGTAGCTTTCAAGTTGTCGACGGTTCATGCTTTGAATGAACTTAAGTTGTCGACGTTGTTGTTCCGAATCTAGGACATCATTGCGCAAATCTGGAAGTGCATCTTGATCTCCACCAGCTTGTGCAAAGCGAGCACCTGGACCGCGCCCTTGAGGACGCCCGACTTTTGTTCCTTGATACACGGCTGGCAAGAAAGCGCTGCCGAAATTGGTTGCTGAAGCGGGCGGAGGATTGAGAGCGATAAAACCTGGCAAGTTATCGTTTTCAGTTCCCAGGCCATAAAGTGTCCAGGCACCAAGCGAAGGTCTCACAAATTGAGCATTGCCAGTGTGCATTTGTGTCATGGCTCGCGGATGCACCGGTTGATCGCAATGCATGCTGCGAATCAAACAGAGCTCGTCGGCCATCTTGGAGATTTCAGGAAAAACTTCCGAGATCCATAAACCGCTCTTGCCACTTTGTTTGAATTTCCAAGGGGATGGCATGAGACGACTATTGGGCCCACGATTACCACGACCTTCCGCTTCGGCCAACTTAGGTTTGTAATCGAAAGTATCAACGTGGGATGGCCCACCTTGCATGCAGAGGAATATCACCCGTTTCGCTCGAGGAGCAAAATGTGGTGCCTTGGGATCCAGGGGATTGCTCGAGTTGTCGGAGGAGTAGGCAGAATTTGCGGAACCTGCTAGTCCGGCAAAAGCCAAGTACCCAAATCCGGCTGAAGCGGTCTGCAGAATCTGTCGTCGGCTGACTAAGTTGTGTGAAATCATGATTCACCTATCTTTCGAAAACGATTTGCTTTTGACGATTAATCCAACCAACGAAACTCTGCGGTGGCCATGATGGCTTGACAGAGTTGACACCAAGCGGCGAATGTCTTTTCGGCACGATTGCGGCCGGTGGCAGCGTCCGACGTATCATTGACAAACTTGATGCTCAACTGAACTTCCTCGGCTGTCGGTGGACGACCAAAGCTCAGCATGAATAGTTCGCGAACGCGTTCTGCCGGTTTGCTTTGATCTTTTGCTAGTCGACGAGCTAAGGCTTCGCTTTGTTGAATCACAAAGTCGTTGTTGAGCATGTACAAAGCTTGATCTGCTGTGCTCGATATCTCGCGAATAGGAACCACCATACTTGGTTCGGCAAAGTCGAATACAGCTAGCGATCGAGGTAGTAGGTTACGCGCGATTGGCAAGTACACCGAGCGATAATAAACCGGTACCGCAAGTGGGTTGGAACGTCCACCGGCCATCATACGGGCCACGTTTCGAAAACGTTCAGCCGGATCGGTGCCTGTTGCGGACATACCAGGCCCAGTACCAGGAGTTCCAGTGTTAGGGGCTGCCATAATCGTCGACACCGGACCGTTGGGACCAACCAGTGCAAAACCAAGAGCGGATATCAATGAACCGTTGGGACGTTTGGTATCGATCTGGCCGGAACTGGTCAGCATCGCATCGCGAATGGACTCTGCATCCAAGCGACGTCGATTTCCGCGAGCCAACAGTTCGTTGTCGGGATCTTTTTCAAACAACAGTTGATCTACGTTGCTCGATAGCCGGTAAACATGGGAGGTCGCAATATGTCGAATCAGTTTCTTGACGGACCAGCCATCCTTCATAAATTTGATTGCCAAATGATCCAGCAACGCTTGCTGTTTGGTACCGGGGCCTGACATACCAAAGTTATCGGGTTCTGCCACGAGCGGTTTGCCAATCAGATGTTGCCAGACACGATTAGCCATCACGCGAGCGGTAAGTGGATTGGTTTCACGGGTCATCCATTTAGCTAAGTCCAAACGCCCACTCGATTTTGAGGAAAGCTTCGTTGTTTCAGCGTCGAATAAGGCGACAAAGCCGCGAGGTACCTCTTGGGCAGCTTTATCGATTTCTCCGCGCACCAAAAGGCGAGCGTTTGAAATTCGATCGCGATCTTGGACCCCCATGCACAGGGCCAATGGTTTTCCATTTTCATCAACGCTGGCAATTCGAGCCTTCACGGCGACAAGTTGTTGTTCGAGCACAGCCGCATTAACAAACGCCCGGCGTGGATCGCTATTTGGATTGGTGGGATTGGTACCATTGGTCCCAGGACGATTGGCTGGGTTCGCATTGGGCATTAACTGTTGTCGACGAGCTTGTGCTACTTCAACTTCGAGCTCTTTCACTTGTTCTTTGAGTTGAGCTAACTCGGCTGGTGGAATCGCTTTGAAGGGGGAGGCTTTATCTGCCAGGGGTAAAGCTAAGAGTCCACTTGGTTGTCGATTTCGTTGACTACGGAAACCGCCATAGAAGGTTTCCGTACTTCCGAATATTCCAGCCAATGCATAATAGTCGGTCTGACGAATCGGATCGAACTTGTGATCGTGACAGCGTGCACAGGCAACCGAAACACCCATGACAACTCGAGTGACGGTATCGATTTGTTCGTCGATTAAGTCCGCTTGAAATTGACGAGGGTTTTGTTCGATTAGCGCTTTGGGACCGAGTGCAAGAAAGCCGGTTGCGACTAATTGTTCTTGCCATATCTCATCGGTCTTCGCCGGCATCAAATCGCCGGCAATCTGTTCCTGAATAAACTTATTGTACGGCTTGTCCCTTTGGAATGAGTCGATCACATAATCGCGATAACGCCAAGCGAATGGGAATGTTTGGTCCACTTCTTTCCCAGTTGACTCGGCGTAACGTGCCACGTCCAACCAATGCCGAGCCCAACGTTCACCGTATTGTGGAGAGTCAAGCAAACGATCCACAACGTTCGCAACGGCTGCATCTTCCGCTTCTTCATAGGCTTTTACAAAATCGGCGATATCTGCAGGCGAAGGAGGTAAGCCCGTTAGATCGAAATAAAGTCGACGGAGCAATTTGGTGGCCTCGGTGTCTGCCACAGGTTTCAAATTCTCGCTTTCTAACTTCGCAGCGACAAAGCGATCGATTTCATTTTTGCACCAGGACTTTAGCTCTTTGACTTCAGGGATTTCGCTTTCGGTGGGTGGCTGAAAGGACCAGAACTTGCGACCTTTCTCGATGTCTTCGTCAGTGACTTGCGACGATATCGGAGCGACGTGACCACTGCGAGGATCAGGAGCCCCCATCTCGATCCATTGTTTGATGTCGGCGATCATCTGGGGAGGAAGTTGTTTGCGAGGTGGCATACGAAAATCTTCGTAATTGATCGCATTCCACAACAAACTCTCTTCCAGTTTTCCTGGGACAATCGCCGGACCGGATTCGCCACCAGCCAAAAGAGCCTCGCGTGTATCAACCCCTAAGCCGCCGCGAGTCCCCTGCCCTTCAGCTGAGTGGCAGCTATAACATTGTTCCACCAAAATGGGTCGGATCTTCGCTTCGAAAAACTTGAGTTGTTCAGCCGTATATTGCGGTGCCTCATCTTGAGCGCAAGCGGTTGGAGCCGACAAGAAAGCGACAAGCTGAGAGCTGAGAAGAGCTCCCAGCCAGTAACTTTGAAACAAGAATTTGGTACGCATACCATTGCCTCTTACAAGTTTAGAATCCATGGGTTGAATCAGGAGAACTCGTCACCAAACATTCAAGATTGACTCGAATGTTACTTGTCGTCGGATGAATCGGACTCAGGTCGTTTGGGGCGAACAGCTTCACCGTCGCGACGATTTTGCTGTTGCAATCGGCCTGCTTCTCCACCACGTCCCATGCGTTCTCGCATACGTTGAGCGGCGACATTCAATTCGCTCATATCAAGTGCGCCGTCGCCATTGGTGTCGATCATGGCAGTTCTTTCTTGCATTTGTGGCGGAATTTCTTCGCCTTCAAGTTTGCCGTCACCATTGGCGTCGCGTTGTTCGAACATGCGTTTCATCATTTCATCGTTCATCATGGGGCCTGGTGCACCGTTTGGGCCTCCAGCGAAACGTTGACCACCAGGACCGCTTGGCATTCCTTCAGGCATTTTGGGACGCAGTTCTTCCGCTGACAGTATTCCGTCTCCATCTTTATCCAGCGTTAACAGCGATTTCGAAGCGTTTTCAATTTCGGCGACCGATAAAGTTCCATCTTTGTCGGTGTCTAATGCAGCCATCACCGGAGGCATTGGCATCTGGCCGCCAAACATACCTTCACGCATACCGGGACGTTCACCTTCTCCGCGACGATTGAGAAGTCCTGGTCGCTCTTGGCCAGGTCTTTCTTGAAAAGGCCGGTTACCGGTGGATCGAGGGCGATCGCCTTCTCGTTGTCCGGCGGCTGGCCGATCACCCTCGGCAGGTTTTCCGCCCTCTTCTTGTGCCGATACTTGGTTGGCAGAAACTACAATCGCTAGACCTGTTACAATCGCACAAGCATATTGAGACATTGTCTGGCGAAACTTCCATGATGTGATTTTGGTAACGGACATAGCGTTTTTCATCTCCCAGGATTCAAGCACAATGGTCCGACATATTTGTCTGGACCTTACGAAACTTACAATGGAACAAACGTGGTTGCTTGTTGGCTGGATAGAAATACCGATATTCCGACTTGGATATCCACCACGTTTGAGAAATAATTCGTACAAATTTCGAAGCGACCACAAATACCAAGGTTTTTAAAGGTTCTTCTATAGTCCATGGCCCGAACGAGGGGGGCGGTAATGCAGTCGAATTCTGCCTCAAATGGCCCGTCATCCAACGACCCCTTTCAACAGGTAGAGTCAGGTGAACGACTTGCGGCCGCTGAAATTGAAACCCTGCAGCGGGAAGGGGCTAAGGCTTTGGCAGTGCTGTTCGATCGTTATCGAGGGCGTCTAGAGAAAATTGTGGAGTTCCGTATGGATGAGCGCATCAAGCGACGCATTGATCCAGCGGATGTTCTTCAAGAAGCCTATATAGAACTAGCTAGACGTTTGCCGGAATTTTTGAATCAGCCGAGTGTTTCCGTCTTTGTATGGATGCGGCAAAAGACACTGCAGACGTTGATCGACTTGCATCGCGAACATTTTCGCAACAAACGCGATCCCAATAAAGAATTGCAACAGGCTCCGAACTGGAACAGTCATGAAACGGGCTTGTCAATCAACGCGTTTCTATCTGCCAGCATGACCAGTCCAAGTCAGCATCTTATTCGAGGCGAGGAAGTGCTGCGATTGCAGGCCGCGATTCAAAACTTGAATGAATTGGATCGTGAAGTGATCGCATTGAGACATTTTGAACAACTCACGAATCTACAGGTGGCGGAGGTGTTGAATTTATCACCCACGGCAGCCAGCAACCGATACATTCGTGCGATCTCGCGTTTGAGTGAGAACTTGACTGATTCTTCTGGTACTTTAGGAAAGAAGTAGTCGATGCAATCTGAATCTATCTCACCCATCGATCGACTCGTGGAAGAATATGCAGGTCTGTTGCGAGCAGGTAAAGAGATTACGATCGGCGAATTCGTGTCCGAGTACCCTGTCCATGCCGCGGAGTTGCGAAAGATATTGGTGGCCGTCGATATGGTCGAACGAGCTGCGCTGCAGTCCGTGGTCGCTAATGATTCTGTCTCAAGTGCGGGCTTTCGGCAATTTGAAAAGAACCTTCCCAAGAGCTTTGGCGACTTCGAAATCGTTCGCGAATTGGGACGCGGTGGAATGGGGATCGTGTATGTGGCCAAGCAGCGTTCGCTTAAGAGATTGGTCGCGCTTAAAGTGCTGCCAAGCTCTGGACCTCAGGCCATCAAAAATCGCCAACGATTTCGACGTGAAGCAGAGTCAGCGGCATCATTACATCATACGAATATTGTCCCCGTGTTTGGAATCGGTGAGCAGGATGGCATCTTATTCTATGCGATGCAACTTATCGATGGAGTCCCGCTGAATCATGTGCTGGATTCACTTTTGGGGAAAGAACGCGAAGAGAATGAGTCGTTAGCTGAGGCGGTTGGCGAATCGCAACATCTTGCGCCCGCACAAGCCGCAGCTCAATTGTTCAAAAGCGATGCGCGACCTGTACAGGATGTTTTATATCAAACGATTTCTTCACCGGATGATAAAACGCAGCGTCAACAACAGACGGTTGAGCTTCAGGGGACACCAGCCAACAATGCCGCACTAGCGGCAACGGTGACCCTAACGCAGGGAATGGTACCTGCGAAGAGCAGTGGTTCGTTGGAATTTGATGTACCCGTCAATAACGTGGTTGTGGACAAGAACGTGGAGGCTGATAGCCAAGTCCTTCACGAAGAGGGCCGATCGATCGCACTCAACGCGATATTTTTCCGCAATGTGGCGAAGATCATGGCGTCTGCCGCTAACGCCCTTCAATATGCCCATCAACAAGGGATTTTGCATCGAGATATCAAACCGGGAAATCTCTTATTGGACCGGGATGCCACACTTTGGATCACCGATTTTGGACTCGCACGCCCGACGGACATCACGAACGTAACTCAGACGGGTGAAATCGTTGGCACATTGCGATATATGGCGCCGGAACAATTCCAGGGACAAGCGGATCAACGTACCGATATCTATTCGCTTGGTTTGACATTGTTTGAACTGTTAGAGCTCAAGCCAGGTGTTGAGTTCCAGCACGGAAAACTCAAGTATTGCAACTCGACTGGCGATCATCTACAACCCAGTTTTAGCAAGCGATCAGCAGTGCCACGCGATCTACAAACGATTTGCCTTAAAGCTTGTGCTTACGATGCTGGCTTACGTTATCAGCAAGCGCGAGAACTGGAAGAAGACTTACGCCGATTTTTGGAAGATCGCCCTATATTGGCAAGACGCAGCACACCCATAGAACGTTTTGTGCGTTGGTCAAAACGCAATCCAGCTCTCGCCGGATTGATGACGCTATCGACAGTTCTCTTGATCATGATCGTAATCCTACAAGCGATTTCAAATCAGGAAAAACAGGCGAATATCTCTAAGATCCAGGAGCAATACGATCGAGCTGAAGAGAATGTGAAACTCAAATCGTTGGCCTTGGAAGATGCACGGCTCGCCAAGCAACGAGCGGAGAATAACTTGCAACTGGCGATGGAAGCTTTCGATCAGGTTGTTACGAATGTCAGTTCGCGCGGACTGGCGATGAACTCTATCACCGAGCTGGATGGCGAAAATGAGTTGGTATCATTTGCGGATGCGGAGCTCAATTCGGCGGATGTTCAATTGCTGGACACGCTCATTTCCTTCTTTGATCGGTTTGCGCAAGAAAATGGAACGAATCTCAAGCTCCAGGCAGCGATTGCGAGTCGGCGTGTTGGAGACATCCAATTTCATTTAGGCCGAATCGATGAAGCCGATAAGGCATATCGCAAGGCGATAGAGTTTTATGAAGCTGCTGAAGTGAGCGGGGATGACATTACCAAAGACTTAGCGGTGGTCGAAGTTTACACGCAATTGGTACAAGTCAATGCGCGACAGGGGAATATGGCTGTGGCTATGGCCACACAACAAAAGGCACGGCAGATTATCGAACGCAATCCAAAGCTCAAGAGCAGCGAACAAGGTCGATATGCGTTAGCTGTATTGTTGAATAACTTGGCATCGTTTGGATTGCGGGTTGGTACTGAAGTGAGGCCTCGCCCTCGTTTGCAACAGTTCTTCCCATTTCGACCAGGCGGAAATGTTGAGGGGGGACCGGGAAATGTTCCTCCTCCCGGGACTGCGGTCCGGATGAAACGCGAAGTTGACGCCAACCGTGAAGCCCGAAAAATCTTGACCGAACTGGTCGCTGAAAATCCAGAGACGGAAGCCTATCAAATCACGTTAGCTCAGAACTATCGCGATGAAATCCGTATTTCACGATTCCTGCGCGATCCAACGCAAGGCGAAAAAGCAATCGCTGAAGCGATCAAAATCTTGCAAAACCTCAAACGCAAGAATCCTGACTCATTATTGATTCAGTATCAACTGGCTGAGACATTGGGGACACCGGTAACAGGGCGTCCAATCGAATACCAACGACTGAATGAGGCTCTGGATATCTGTGATCGCTTAATTCAATCGCAACCCAATATTCCCGAATACCGCGCCTTAAGAGGTAGTCTGCTGGTGCGGCAAGCGGCAATGCGATTCGGAAATGGGAGAAAGGACGAAGCGGAAAAGATACTGTTGGAGGCCTTGGAATATCAAAAGTCGCTCGCGGACCAATTTCCGGACGTTCTCATTTACCAAATCACCTATGCACAAAGCTTGCAGATGCATGCTCTGTATCTGGCAGAAAAAGGAGATTACAAACAAGCCTTGTCGAAGATGGAGCAGGCCATTGGTTCGCTGGAGAGATTTCGAAAGAAACGACCGCAACCTCTTATGTTGCAAAACATCGTTAATCGATTGATCGAGACTAGAAATTCGATGCAGTCGAACCAAAGTGAGCGTTGAGGTTAAGTACTAGAGTGGGCTTGGATTGTAGTTGGCTGTCGGTTAATTTGAGTCGTTCCCAAGCTAACGTTGTTTTTGGAGTGATCGTACCATGGCCGGTGGTAGTCTATTAGCGTTGTTCGACGACATTGTCACCATTTTGGATGATGTCTCGACCATGAGCAAAGTGGCTTTGGAAAAAACTGCAGGGGTGGTGGGCGACGATTTAGCGTTAAATGCGAAGCAGATTATCGGCGTCAAGGTGAATCGAGAACTCCCCATCGTTTGGGCAGTCGCCAAAGGCTCATTGATCAATAAAGCGATTCTTGTTCCGGCTGCTTTGCTGATTAGTTATGCGACACCATGGTTGGTGATGCCGTTGTTGATGCTCGGGGGACTCTACCTCTGTTATGAAGGGGTGGAAAAATTGCTGCATAAGTGGTTTCATCCCAAAGACCACGCACACGATTCTAAACAAGAAAAGCTAGAGAACGTCGAAACGGCTAATCCTGTCGCACAAGATGAACAATCCGAAAAGATCAAGATTCGTGGTGCGATTCGAACTGACTTCATTTTGTCAGCAGAGATTATTGTCATTGCTTTAGGAACTGTAGCGCATGTCAGTTTTGGAATGCGGGCGCTGGTGCTGTGCGCGATCGCCATTTTGATGACCGTAGGTGTTTACGGTTTAGTTGGCGCTATACTCAAGATTGACGACTTGGGAATTTGGATGCAGACTCGTTCAGGCGAGGGAAGCAGCGTACGGTTACAACATAAGATGGGACGGTTCCTAGTTGCCTTAGCCCCTTACCTCATGCGATTTTTGGCTGTGGCTGGCACCGTAGCGATGTTTTTAGTCGGTGGTGGGATTGTGGTTCACAGTATCGAGCCGATTCATCATTGGCTTGAACATATACTCGAACCCGTCGCCCATCTTCAATATGTAGGTGGCGTCGCGCATTGGCTGGCCGAAGCGATTTTCAATTTGGCAGTGGGCGTTGGAGCTGGATTGGTAATCGTGCTGGTCGAGAAAGTTGTTCGTTCTGCACTGGCTGGTAAAAAAGCAGCGCATTAAAAATGCGATTCGTCGGAAGACCAACGAATCGCAATAACATGTTCATTTAACAGGGCTGCGGATTAACTTAAACCAAACGCCTTTTGCATTTGTTGTCGTACAAGTGTTAGACGCTCTAGTCCACCACCCCCAACTTCGGCAGTGGTCCAACCGGTGAAGCCGATTTCCTCTAGTCCTTTGCGTACTTCATCCCATGGTACGTCATCTTCTTCCGATGTGATGTCGACAAACTTATTCTTCGCGCGGCTAAAACCCTTCACATCAAGTTTCACGGCGCGTCGACCAAATGCGTTTAACCAAGCTCGAGGTTGACCATACTTCCAATGGTTGCCGATGTCGTAGTACATTCCAACCCAATTGCTATTGAAGCTATCGACAAACTTGATAAATCGATCCGCGGTTTGTTCAGGAGGTGCATCGTGGTCGTAATGCATCTTGTTCCAAACATTTTCGAACAAGATCATTTGGCCCAGCGAGGCAGCTAAGGGAAGCATCGCTTTAATTTGTTCAGCGGCTCGGGCTTCAATCTCAGCTTCTGGTCCGTCGTTTCCATGACCGATAACGATGAGAACTCCGCTGCCGCCTGCAGCATGAGACACGCGAAGGCAATGTTCGATGTTGGACCGCCCCTTGAGTCGTTCTGCTTCATTGGGACTGGTCAAACGTTGGCCCCAATGCTCGTGGTTGATGGCGTTGTGCACAAAGACGCCAGACTCTTGCACGGCCTGACGCGCTTCGTCGACTGTGTAGGCACCCGCTTCATCGAAATCGACTCCATCAAAGCCTGCGGCTGCTGCAAGCTTCAGACGCTCGACTAACGTCAGGTCCTTATCTCCATCCTTCTTGGTGATCATTCCCAATTTGCATGAAAGTAAGATTCGCTTGCCGACAGGTGGGACTACGATTTTGGAGGTTTCAGATTTAACTTCTTGTGCGCTGGCTTTGCCGGTGATTGTGGCCGCGGTGGCTGCAGCGGCACCTAAACCCAAGAAGTGACGACGACCTAAAAGTGAATCAGGCTGAGGCATGAAAGTTTCCAAATGGAAATAGGAAGGTGAAGTGCTCTAGGCTAGCGGAAGGTCCGAACAACATCAGTATGACCGCTCTTACTACAGACGCAAGAATATTCTCTTTCGATACAGGATGGATGTACACAGCCAGCATGCTGCAACGAAGAGAACGGCCATGAGTAAGGATGCAAGTTTTGGGGGGAATGACAAGGAAACCAAGCTGTCAAAAATCGTGCGTTTAAGCCCTGTTTCACCAATGGGTATCAGCGAATAAATGTCTCCACCGAAACTGGATAGGACATACGCAAAAATGGCATTGGTGCCGAAGACTAAGCTCCAGCGAATCCCCCGCTGTTCGCCACGCATATCGGTCCACCAATAGCAAACTCCTAAAAAATGTGCGGCACCTCCGGCGGCCAAAAACAAATAGGAGGGCGTCCAGAGTTGTTTATTGACCGGAATGGTCCAAGCTAGGGCAAAGCCGCACAGCAAAAAGATGTTGGCGACAATGAAAAGAGAAATCAGCTTCTGTTCCTTGGACTTGTTTTCGGCTCGCAATAAACAGCCTACTTCATATCCGAGAAACGTGGTCACTATCGAGGTTAGAGTACTCCACACACCTTCAGGATCGAAGCCCTTCGCTGGCGATTCTTTCCAGACATGGCCCATCAATAATTGGTTATCGACCCACCAGCAAAAATTCCCGAGCGGCTCGAATACACCTGAACCATAGCCAGGTACTTTTACGAACAGCATTCCACCGAGATAGATCAGTATAAGCAGGCAAGCGACAAGTCGTTGTCCCCACCGAGGAAAAAGCAACACCATCGCGGCAACGATGGCATAGCAGATTGCGATTCGCTGCAAAACGCCTGGCCACCTAGCTTCAAGAACTACGGTAGGACGAGTCACGACATCGGGAAACAAGCCAAGCGCGAAGCCAATGGCGAATAGCAGAGCTGAGCGAAAGAGTATTTTGGTCCATATCTTGAGGGGCTGGCCTTTACGTTTCTCCAGCGAGAACGGCATGGCCACGCCGACGATGAACAAGAAAAACGGAAATACCAAGTCGGTAGGTGTGCAGCCATGCCAGGGAGCATGCAGTAACGGAGCGTAAACATGGCTCCAGCTACCTGGATTGTTGACCAAAATCATAGCGGCCATCGTAATGCCTCGCATCACATCCAACGAAACAACCCGTTCCGAAGATGGTATGGCTGAGGTTTGCATCACGCTGGCCGTTCTATGTTAGGTCCGAATAGTAACTCACTGTTACAACCGTTATTGTAGACCATTGGCTGTAAGAGTTGAGGCGCCAATGGTACTTAGAGTTTGCGTGTTGCCATTCCCAGCAGGCGAAGGTTTCTGCAAAAACTCGGGAAACTTTACTTGCTGGAAGAAACTGAGGTTGGGCGATGCGCTCGCTTTCGCAAGGTAACTTTCCATCGTCTCATCGCGCGAAAGCATGATCATTCCTGGAATGTTGGTTCCACCAGATTGCCAGATGGTTTGTCCTTTGTATTGGATAGCCAAACTGCTGGTGTAGGATTGAACAACATGAGCTCCCGACATGTGGTATGAAACGGCTTCTTGCTTTGGACCGGTGATACCCGCCACGACTTGAACTTCGGCATTGGGGCTAATTTTGCAGCCGATAGCTTCAATTGCTTTTTCAATCCCTGCCTTAACTTCAGCTTGATATTGTTGGGGAACACCATTGATGTTCACACCCATTGCTGCACCGGGCCGAACCACGAATAGGTCAGATTGCTTTTGAGCAGCCACTAACTTTTCCTTAGCTGTTGTGGTTGGCAGCTTGGTAGGGAATAAGACCCCGCCAGCATCCGTGTTGCAGCAAAGGAAAGCAATGTCGCCATGAACCGTTGTGGCATGCGACTCGAGAATCGTCCACAACTGAATGCGAGTTGGCCAATGGATCAGAGTTTTGTTATCGAAAAGGACATGGTCTTCGTCAGGAAACGCGAATGCGTTTCCGACGTTGGTACCAGGGAAACTCATTTCCTGAATCCATTCTTTTTTCTCAACATCTAAAATCAGCACTCGGTCCCAAGCAGCTAAACCAATCTTTTTCCCGGAAGGACTAAAGGCAACTTTGGGCCAGGGTAAATGACCTTTGTCCTGAATAGAGATTTGGCCAACCAGTTCTCCGGTATCTGTCTTCAGTACAATAATTTTGTTGCTGTTTGGAAAGGCGATTAAAGAGTTGTCGGCGCTAAAACCAGCTGCCGGAGCTTCGCCCAGTTCGACGTGCCATTTCGGCGTTTTGGTAGACATGTCAAAACAAGCCATATGACCCTTTCGACTGCACAGCAAAACCAGATTCGATTTTAGTGGAACAGCAAATGCCACATAGGCCGCTTCGCGGTTCCCACCTCCTCGCTGCGTTTTGACATCCAGATCGGCTTCAAACGGAATCCAAGTGTTGCCTTTTGCAATCTTCTTTCCCTTCAATGTCCACTCTTGGATGACATCTGGGCCATCCCCTTTGTCATCGGTGCCACCCATCAAAATCGTTGTGCCATCATCCAAAAGACAAAGAGGCTTCATCAGTGATTGAGTATTCTCGGAAGAGACCATTTTGCCAGAGGTCAAATCGCCAATCACAATTCTCGAATAGGGAACATCTACACCGAAACTCGTCGAGTAACCCAAGGCAACTTTCTTGGCGGACAAGTTGATAGCGAGTGGATGGATGTTCTCGAAGAAATGCGATTTCTTGGGGAGCGGAACTTTCTTGGGATCGAAACCAAGGCCCGACGATTCTGGGATTGGCACTTCCCAATGATCGCCACCAAGGATTTCGATGGTCTCTACTTCACTCCACTTGATCGAGCCACCGGTGCGACCTGAAGATTTTGGAGAGTCGCCTTCAGAGTCACCGCTCTCATCCATTTCGGCGAATGGGTTGGCGGCCTCTAAGCCTTCCAAAAAACTACGATCTGCTTCGCACAATTTTGCGATTGGGATCGTCAGTTTTTTCCCATCCTCTTTGACGAGGACAACACTGTCACCCTTCTTTTCGACAAACGAAGCTTCAACTTTGAACTTGCCAGTCGAATCAGTCCAGAGGCGAGTTTCATCAGCCATTAAGGAGCCAGAAAAAGCCGCCCCGGAAAAAGATAAAATTGACAAACAGAGACTGAAAACTGCTCGGCCACGCAACATGGAAACAGATCCCAATAAACTTAGGTTGGAAGGAAGAGGATTGAGGACGTCATCAGACTACCACATCGGCCCAAAATTAGTCGACTAGCGTTTAGGCTGGGTTTCGCCAAATTCTCGATTTTCTTGTTCTCTGAATGGGAGCCCGAATCGATCCGATCGGCACTTTTTGAGCCAAATAGCGTGCGATTTCGCTCGTCTTTAAGAGGGTTTGGTACAAGGTTTTCCTTATTTCGGGGGTTATTTCTCGCCAAATCCTCCCTAAATATGGATTGTCATGTCGACAAGTTCCGATATATCTGTATATTGAGTGGAAGTGGTACGCGGATTGCGGGTTCAAACGCGCGTCCAGCCCATTTCAAAATGAGGAACTACCGGTATGCCCAAGCTAAACCTGATCAAGTGGCTCCAAAAATCAGCGGTATGGGGAAGTGCCTTGGCGGCAACGCTCGGGATGCTTTTATTGATGCTGCTACTGTCGGGTTACTTTCAGAAAAAGGTCCCGATGGCGGAGCGTGCCAACGATAAATCTCTTCCCACAAATCTCCAAACCGCTACGGTCAGCTTGGTGAAAGTGCCGCGAACCGAGTCGTCTGTAGGAACGATCCGCTCGGCAAATGAGGTAGCAGTCGCATCGAAGATCTTAGCGCAGGTTTTGGAAGTGCGGGTAAAGGCTGGGCAAGCGGTTAAGCAAGGTGAAATCTTGGTACGTCTGGATGATGCAGACTTGACATCACGACTCCGCCAAGCTGAGTCAGCGCATCAGTCGGCGTTGGCCCAGGCTGAACAAGCTGCAGCGGATCTCGACCGCGCGAATCGATTGATTGGCAAACAGGCGATTACGCAAGCAGAGTATGACCAAGCAGTATCCGTAGATCGCTCGATGAAGGCCGAAGTAGACCGAACGTCACAAGCGATGGAAGAAACAAAGATTCAACTGGAGTATGCGACGATTCGCGCTCCGTTTAATGCAGTCGTTATCGATAAACGCATTGAAGCAGGCGATACGGCAACACCCGGACGTGTACTGGTGGATCTTTACGAACCAGATCGAATGCAATTGGTTGCCGTGGTTCGTGAGTCGTTAGCAGTGAAATTAAAAGTGGGTGATACGTTACCTGTCGAATTGGAGTCCCTCGGATATCAGTGTCATGCGGGCATAACTGAAATCGTTCCGCAAGCGGAGACATCATCGCGATCGTTTACTGTCAAGGTGACGGGACCATGTCCTGAAGGTGTTTACAGCGGGATGTTTGGGCGATTGTTTATTCCACTGGACGATGAAGAGGTAACTGTTGTGCCGGTTGGAGCCGTCAAGAAAGTGGGGCAGTTGACATTGGTAGAAGTCATCCATGACGGAAAATTACAACGCCGTTCCATTCAAGTCGGACGTTTGTTCCAAGAAGGTTATGAAGTTTTATCGGGGCTGAAAGCTGGTGAAGTCGTCGTAATAAATCTATCGGGGATTGAATCATGAACGATTATGAATCCCATGAAATGCCAAAGGACTTGATTTCGAAGTTCGTCAAGCTCTTCTTGGACTCGAATCTCTCTGCCATTTTGATTCTTTTTTCCGTGCTGATTGGTATAGCCGCATTGTGGGTCACGCCTCGCGAGGAAGATCCACAGATCGTTGTTCCTTTAGCAGATATTTACGTTCAATATCCAGGGCACTCGGCTGCGGAAGTCGAGCAGTTGATTTCAACACCGCTAGAGCGCGTGTTGTATCAAATTGATGGAGTCGAGTATGTCTATAGTATGTCGAGCGAAAATCGGGCGGTGATTACGGTTCGCTTTTACGTTGGACAAGATCGTGAACGAAGCTTGGTGAAGTTGTTCAAAAAATTAGACGAGTATCGCGATACGATTCCGCAAGGAGTCACGCAATGGGTTATCAAGCCAGTTGAAATTGATGATGTCCCTGTGGTGACACTCACGTTGAGAGGTAAGGACAGCTATAATCTGCGCCGTGTCGGTGAAGAGACGATTGAACGCTTGGCGGCGATTCCCGATGTTTCTAGGGCCTATGTGATAGGTGGCGAATCGCGGCAATTGCAGATTCAACTGAACACAGACAATTTGGTTGCGGCGAATTTGTCGGCGTTGGATGTGGAAAATGCAATACGCGGAGCCAATCTGAAATTACCAGCTGGCTCATTCAATAAGAATGATTCGCAAATCCAAGTCGATGCCTCAGCCGCCTTGATATCAGCCGAAGATTTGAAGGATTTGGTCGTTGGAGTTTCCGGCGAACGTCCCATTTACTTGAAAGACGTGGCAGCGCTGCATGACGGCCCCGTCGAGCCGAATCACTACGTGCGTCATTATTGGGGGCCCGGTAGAGAATACGTTCATCATGAAGGCGCTCCCGGTACAGTAATCGGAGTATCCCAACACGACGCGAACGAACTTCATTCAGCCAATACAGCAAATGAACCGAGTTCGGAACCGTTCACCGCTTTCAGTGAGCCACAATCTGCAGTCACCTTAGCGTTATCTAAGAAAAAGGGAGCGAACGCTGTTGCCGTGGCCAATCGAATCATTACAGCAGCAGGGGAAATACAGCGAGATTTTCTTCCGAGCGATATGGAACTTGTTATCACACGCAACTACGGTTTGACGGCCAACGAAAAAGTCAATGAGTTGATTGAGGCGTTGGGGCTAGCGATTCTCATTGTGATTGTGTTGCTCACGTTCAGTTTGGGTTGGCGCGAAGCGGTGATTGTGGCGGTTGCAGTTCCGGTCGTTTTCGGTTTGACCTTGGCAGTCAACCTAATGTTTGGTTACACGATCAATCGAGTTACCTTGTTCGCCTTGATTCTGTCTTTGGGGCTTATTGTCGATGACCCTATTGTGGACGTGGAGAATATTTCACGCCATTTTGCACAACGCAAGAAAGCCACGCGGGGTATTACCTTAAGCGCGGTATCCGAAATACGACCGCCTCTGATCAGTGCCACGCTGGCCGTTATTGTCTCTTTCATTCCCCTTTTCTTCATTACGGGGATGATGGGACCATATATGGCACCGATGGCATTGAATGTTCCCGTTTCTATGCTCATGTCGATGTTGGTCGCATTTACCATCACACCATGGTTGACCTTTCATTTGCTGAAGAAGCATGTTGGGCATGGGCATAGCCGTAAAGAAAACGCGGAATCGCAGGGCACAGCGAGCGAGGAAGCTCAACACGAACTTTATAACCCGGAAGAAGTTCACCGAACGTTTCTTTACAGATTTTTCCGCCCGCTGATGACTCCGCTGTTAGCATCGAAAACTCGAGTCGTCTTGTTCTTGCTGGTGGTCGGATTCTTGACCATTGCCGCTACTGGTTTGGCGGCTTTGCGAGTTGTACCTTTAAAGATGCTTCCGTTTGATAACAAGAACGAGCTACTATTGATCTTGGATATGGATGAAGGGACGACGCTTGAACGAAGCAATGCGATTGCCCTTGAGTTTGAAGATTATCTGCGGAAGGTACCAGAGGTAACCGACCTCACAAGTTATGTTGGTTTGTCAGGGCCTATCGACTTCAATGGTTTGGTACGGCATTACTATTTGCGACAAGGGTCGCATGTTGCCGATATCCGTGTCAATTTGGTTGGCAAAAAGAATCGTACGCAACAGAGCCACGCAATCGCTTTGAGGATACGGGACGAGTTAACCGAGATTGCTGCTCGACATGGTGTGAACCTAAAAATTGTCGAGTTACCGCCAGGCCCACCCGTCTTGGCTTCGATTGTCGCTGAAGTTTATGGTTCAGCCGATTTGTCATACGATTCACTACTCAATGCCTCCGAGCTTGTAAAACGACGCTTGGAAAAAGAGCCAGGTTTAGCAGATGTCGATTCGATTCGAGAAGCACGATCCGTCAAGTGGGAGTTTGTGGTCGATCAAGAAAAAGCAGCGATCACTGGAGTTTCCGTCGAGCAAATCGCGCAGACACTTGCGTTATCGATCCAAGGTTCAGCGCGTGATTCCCTGCGATTAATCGATGAACGACAACCGCTTTATATCACCGTAAAACTCCCTTTAGTCGCGCGTTCTTCCCTCACCGAATTAGGGCAAGTTCAATTGAAGTCTCGCAATGGCGGATTAGTTCCACTAGCCGAGTTGGGACATTGGCGGGAAAGCCGTGTAGACCAAACGATTTATCATAAAAATCTTCAACGAGTCGTATACGTTTTCGCAGAGACCGTCGGGCGTCCACCTGCGGAATGTATTGTCGACATCATGGCTGATCAGCTCCCCGATCATGATCCCCACAAGGCAACTCTCGAGGACGAGAATTCCGCAGCTCGTCCAGTTTTGGGGCGAACCTACATCGACAACGGAAGTCGGCTGGCGTGGTCCGTTCCGAAGGGAGTGGAGGTTCATTTAGCGGGAGAAGGGGAGTGGAAGATTACACTCGATGTATTTAGAGATTTAGGTCTAGCCTTCGGTGCTGCCGTCTTGATGATCTATGTGATCTTAGTGGCTCAAACTGGGTCGTTTACAATACCCGCCTTAGTCATGCTGGCGATTCCATTGACCATCTTGGGCGTTATGCCGGGGTTCTGGTTGTTGAATGTTGTAAGTGGTCAAACGATTGGGGCATACGCTGACCCCGCATACTTTACAGCGACTGCGATGATCGGAATGATCGCGCTGTCAGGCATCGTGACTCGCGATTCGATTATCTTGGTCGACTTCATTCAGTTGTCGGTCCAACATGGTCGCAGTTTGTTTGATGCAATTCTGGAAAGTCGTGTCGTTCGCTTGCGTCCGATTTTATTGACGGCAGGAGCTGCCATGTTGGGGAGTTTGCCTATTACACTGGACCCGATTTTCTCTGGGCTCGGGTGGTCGCTCATTTTCGGTTTATTGGCTTCTACCGTTTTCACTCTCTTCGTTATTCCAGCCTGTTATTGGCTGCTATACGAACGGAAAAAGTAAAAGGCGTTGGTTTATGACTTGCCAGAAGGCAATAAACGGATGCTATCGGTCTCGATGTTCAGGCTGTAATTGGGGCGACGTTGGGTAACAAACGCCTTGATCTCCTCGACTTTGGGATAGCTGGGATCGGTCCCAAAAAGTCGAGCATCATCGATAAGAATGACATGCTCAAAACGCTGATCATTCAATATATGAGCTAGTTCCTCGTAAATTGGCGTGTCCTTTTCCCCTTTGGCTGTTTCGCCGGCTGAATAGTGTCCGTCAAGCCAGAAGAGAGTTCGAGCTTTTAGATTGGGAACCAGTTCACCCAATACGCGACCGCTATCGCCCTGAAGTATCTTGATATGAGAACGATCTCGAAAGCGTTCCGTGGCCTTTTGGAAAAGTTGTTCGCTCAGTTCAATCGAGTACAGTTGATCGAATTGGTCCGACAAAGCGTGCATCATATCGCCGCGAAAGGTGCCTGTTTCCACAAGGGTTCGAGTGCCGAATTGATCGCGGCACTCGATTAACGCCTTTTGTTTGATGCGATGAGGCGGCGGACATGGGTGTCCATTCGCCTCCCACCGTCGAATCTCCTTTTGTACTTTTCGTTCTTCGAGCCACTTATTCACATTCGAGAGAATATTCATGCAGAGTTCCTAAGTTGGTCGAGTCCTATCTGATCCCAACGCCAAGTCTATCGTCCTGCGGTCAATTCGATGCAAACGCATTCTTCGTCATTGCGAACGTACATTCGGCCGTTGGCGAATGCAGGTGGGCACCATACAACGGGGCGACCGAATGCCGAATTGGTTGGCTCTAAAATTTTGGTGCGATCGATTTCAGTAAAGCCTTTAGAATCGAGCTTACCTAGGATCAGCTCGCCTGTTTCTGCAAACATATAAAACAAATCGCCATTTTTTACGAGGAATACGGTTCCTGATCCGACAGGGCGATTGCCAAGCGGTTTACCGGTTTCCCAGAGTCGATCACCACTTGGGAATTGAACCGCAGTGAATTCACCCGTTTCATGGAAGCCGTACATGATATCTCCGTCCAGGAAGGGTTGAACATTTACAGGAGATAGGCCCTTCTTGGCCGCTTCACGCCACAGTACTTTGGCGCCGGGCTTTTGTTGATCTAATTCGAGCATCAAGTTGTGTTTGGAATAGCCGCCGACGAAGAGGTAATTTCCCGATTGGATGGGCGTCATGATGATTGAGCCATTGTTGGCAGTATATTTTTCTGTCCAATACTCTTTACCGGTGTCTGGATTAACCGAAGCGATCCAATCTGGGCTCATCAAAATCAGTTGTCGCGTATTGGCCGCATTGATGATAACTGGTGGAGAGTAACCTTGCTCGGAAGCGGAACCATACCGCCAAAGTTCCGCCCCCGTCGTCTTATTGAATGCAACGGTATGTGAGCCTTCGCCACCCACCAAGCAAATGAGTTTGTCTCCGTCGATAAGAGGGTGACTGGCATAGCCCCACAAGGCGGCTTTGGTTTTGTAATCGTCTTTCAGTGAATGCGACCAAACGATTTTTCCAGACTCGCGGTCCAAGCACCATAGATGTCCCTCGGCTCCGAGCGCATACACAAAATCTCCTTCAACCACGGGTGTGCAACGAGGGCCGGCTGGGTATGAAATCGAATAAGTCACTGGATATTCATGTTTCCAGAGAACTTTGCCATTGTTAGCGTCTAAGCAGAGCACTCGTTCACTGCCCGTGAACTCCGCTCGTTGAAAATTATCTGTGCGGACTTGGTCATTTGTGACATAGTCGGTGACATAGAGACGATTGCCTACAACTGCAGGGCCAGAGTAGCCACCTGCAATCGGCGTTTTCCAAACGAACTTGGCGCCGGTCGCTGGAAACTTCTGTAGAGCGTTCGGTGAATTCCAACGGTTATCGCGGGTAGGCCCCATCCAGTTCGGCCAATCTTCCGCTGTAGCTTCCGCTGGTACGTGAGTCACAACAAGGAGCAAAAGTAGCAAATGGAGCCGCAAAACATTGAACCCAAAAGTGGTGGGGAAATGTACCATGAAAACACCTTCATAATGCAATAACTATCCGAGCAGTTTTAACCTGTGCTCACTATCCTAGCGTAGAGTTAGGGCTCCAACTACAGGACTCGTCAAAAGGATAAAGCGGCACTCTTCGGTGCGTAAACGGAAAGGATCGCAGATCGGCACTCGTTGAACCGATCGTATTGACGCGAATGAATTGATCACAAACTTCTCGATAAGCGGCGACGGGGGCGTGCACCCCTTTGGCTACAAGTAAACGAAAATCAGCAGGGTTAAGACCACAACTTCTCAATTGTTCAAGGCTGAATGGGACCATTCGTTTGGATGTGATCATTACGGTAAGTTCCGTCGCACTCACTTTTGCGACAATAGTGGGGCCTTGGTCAAATTCGACAATACCACCATGACGCGGTTGTGTCTCGCGGAATTGCCCTGAGTGTTTGGATTGAATTTCGAGTGAGACATCTAAAGGGGGACCGTGAAGCGCATCGGATTTTCCGCCGAGTTTCGTAGTCACGACTTCGCCACTGGCTACGGAATAGCAGGCTTGCACAACTTCGGGATCATAGAGGCACACAAATGCCGGCCCAATGTTGTGATTCAGCAAGGCTTGTGCGATCGTCGTTCCATCTGCGGCTGAACCGCCTCCAACGTTGTCGCCCATATCAAGCCAACAGAATCTCTGCGAAGGCTTGAGATTCACTTCACGCATCGCATCGTCAAGGCTGTGCATGACAGCCTGTAGTTCTCGGCGATGTCGCCAAAGGCTCAAGCCTAATTCATCAGCAGCCTGCTGCGCGAGTTGTTCGTCTCCATTACTAATCGCCAAAGCGGCGGCACCCATTTCTTGAACATCCGAATAGGGAAAGCCCAGAAATAAACTGTTGCTCAAAATTCCGGGACGTTTCTTCTGCTCATCTGCGAATTGAAAGAGCGACGCCAGTGGTTCTGCGGCAGTTAATTGCCTTTCGATATTGATCACCAACGGCGGAAAGCAAGCTCGCATGCAGGGCTTTATTTTTCCTTGCAGAGTTTGAAGCAGCATATGGGCTGCTTCTTCACCCCGCTGTCTTTGATCTAGGTGGGGATTGGTTCGATAGGCGATGAGGGCATTGCACGCCGCGACCATGTGTGGTGAGAGATTGGCATGTGGATCAAGTGTCGCAACGATCGGAACTTCGGGGCCCACAGCCGCTCGTACCAAGGTTAACCAATCGCCGTCCGCGTCTGGGTAGTCCTCTGCAACTGCGGCGCCATGGGCTGCGATCAGTAAACCGTCAAGTGGTGGCGTATCGTCAAGGATGCGCAATATGCGTTCCGTCAGAGCGATAAAACTACTTTTTTCAATGGGCCCTGCTGGCGTTGCTCTGTAGGCCGCCAACGGCACCATTTCGACGGACGAGACTTCGGACTTTTGCAGACCACTAATGAAACCACCCAATTCGTGGTGACTCTCCTTGAGTCGCTCGATAACTGCTCCCCCTTCCAAAAAGAGGTCGGCGCGAAACTGATCTAGCGTCGTTTTGGTGGTGACGAATGTGTTGGATTCATGCAAGAGTCCCAAAATTCCAATCCGCATGATCTTTCCATCCTTCGTTGAACTTCTGTGGTGTTGCGTTGAGCCTTGGGAGTATCAACAATAGGTAATCGAAACTTCAACGTTGATACGCGTGGATACTCAACCCCTGTGGTGCTTGAGAGTATGCCGTATCGCGTGAAGAGGAACAATCTCACCCGCCCAACTTTCTCCTGCCTGACAAATTTCTTTATGCCCTATTCCATTGCCGAAATGCGTGCTCAACTTTATGCGGCGGTCGTTTGCGATGCACTCGATCAAGTTGGGCTTTTTCACCAATCGCCCCGTGTAAGTTTGCCGCTACAAACGGCGAATCCCAATAGTAGTCGTGTTCTCATCGGCAGATGCAAGACAACTTTGTGGGCGGATATGGCACATGTGGACCCTGATCCCTACGCCTTGGAATTGAGGGCCGTGGATAGCTGCCAAGCAGATGAAGTTCTGATTGCTGCAGCCGGGGGATCGATGCGAAGTGGAATCTGGGGTGAGCTGTTGACCACTGCTGCTAAGAATCGTGGCTGTATCGGGGCCGTTGTGGATGGCGCCATTCGCGACGTAACCAAAATTGAGTCCATGGATTTTCCTGTCTTTGCTCGTGGACGCTGTTTGTACGATAGTCTCAATCGACAGCGCGTCATCGATGTTGATGTGAGTGTTGAAATTGATGGAGTGCGGTTCTCACCCGGCGACTTAGTGGTCGCTGATGCAGATGGTGTCGTCGTGGTTCCTCGTGCCGTAGAAGAAAGAGTGCTCGAACTCGCTTTCGCCAAGGTGAACGGCGAAAACAAAGTTCGCGATGCCATTCGGAAAGGTATGACAGCAGTCGATGCCTACAAGACTTTCGGTGTTCTCTAGTTTCGATCCTGAATTTGACGGAGTTACCGTATGAAGTCTAACCATGTATCTCGGCGGCATGTGTTGCAAGCTTCGCTCGTTGCAGCTGGCGCAGTAGCTTGTCTCCCCACAGCTAAATTGCTGGCTGGCTCAACCTCCCGTGATAAAAAGCGAGTCGCAGGTGTTATTACCATCTATCGCTACAACTCACATGCCGACGTTATTCTCGGCAAGATACTCGAAGGTTGGAAACAGGATGGAGGAGCTGGTCCTGACCTTGAATTGGTATCGCTCTACGTTGATCAGTTTCCGGCTGATGATATGTCGCGTAAGCTGGCCGAACGTTTTGGCTTTCGTCTCTGTCCAACGATCGAAGAAGCGCTCACGCTAGGGCAAAAAGAAATTGCCGTGGATGGCGTTATCTCGATTGGCGAACATGGTGATTATCCGTGGAACGAAAAAGAACAACATCTCTATCCACGCCGCCGTTTTTTCGCTGGGATAACCGATACCTTTGAAAAGTATGGGAAAGTTGTTCCTGTCTTCAATGACAAACACCCTGGACCTCAGTGGGATGATGCGCTCTGGATGTATCAACGCGCTCGGCAACTAAAGGTTCCGTTTATGGCTGGCTCGTCTTTGCCGGTCAGCTATCGTGACCCTGATAACACACTCAAGTGGAAAGATGAAGTGTCGGCATGTGTGGCGATTGGCTATTCGGGTCTGGATATCTACGGGTTTCATACGCTCGATTTCATGCAGTGTCTTCTCGAACGTCGGCAAGGTGGTGAGCGGGGCGTCGATTGGGTGCAAGCGCTGCCGACCAGCAAAATTGCAGAGTATTTGACGGCGGGAATCATCGATTCTTCCTTGCTCGACCAAGCCCTTAAGGTCACAAATGGAAATCGTCCTGCGATGTTGGAGAGTCCACCTGCTGATGGTGCGTTGTTTATGGTTCACTATCGAGATGGCTTACAAGTTCCCATTTTGATGTTGCCCGGAAATGCGACTGGAATTGGGCTGGCAATCAGGACCAAGAGTGGAGAAACCATTGCCACTCGAACGGAAGAGAGGCCCGATCCACGCCATCCTCACTTCGCTTATCTCCTGAAAGGAATTGAAAATATGTTCCACACAGGTAAGCCGACGTATCCTGTTGAACGGTCGTTGCTTACAGCAGGCATGCTCGATCGGCTGTTGACTTCTCGGCATGGCGGCAATCAACGGATTGAAACTCCTGAGTTGGCAATTGAGTATGATCCCGTGGACTATGGTTATGCTCCCCACATCCCATTGTAAACAAGTTGCTTCGACTTAGTGGGCAAGCGAGTGTGCTCTTTTGGGGCGAATCAGAATAGAGTGTATGAGGTGCAGAATGCTCAGGCTCACATCGGTCGTTGTTGCAAGTGGTTTGTTATTTACACTCGCGATGCAAGTGGTTGGGCAAGAGAATTCGCGTATTTTAGTGGCTGAGCTCGATGGCAAATCCATTTATCGAGATGACCTTCAGGGCACAAGCGATCAAGAGATCGCCAAGGCTCTACAAACTCGAATTGGCGGGGCGATCTTCGAACAATTTATTTCAGACAATGCCAAGGAACTGAAGGTAAGTGAGGCGGAAATCGATCAGGCGGCCAAGTATTTCACCGAACGCCACGCGGAGAAAATGGCAATGGAAGCCCCGGCACTCAAGGAAAAATTGGCCGAGCTGACGGCCAAAGTCGAAGCCGCAGCTGCGAATAGCTCTGAGCGAAGAACGCTTGAAACTCAACGAGCAGACATCGAACTTCTGCTCGAGCAACAACCTCCGAGTCGAGAAACCATCAAGTTCATTCTTACGCATTGGAAGTACCAGAATGTGTTGTACAAGAAATACAATGGCGGCCGTTTGTTGTGGCAACAAATGGGAATTGAAGCGTTCGATGCGACGCGTGTTTTGTTGGAGACAGCAGAAAAGAAAGGACGTTTCAAGATTCATGAACCAAAGATTCGCGATGAGTTTTATTTCTATTGGACAAAACAAAATCACGGAGCCTTTTTGATTGATGACGCAGAGCGAATTCGCAAAGAATTTCTGGAGCCCGAGTGGCTTCCCAAGTCTGGTGTGCCCACGAAGTAAAAGGACTTCCTTATTATTAGTTACCAGAGCTAGATGCAGTCGTTTAACCCGTAGCTGTAGCGCAGCGGAGGCTAGGCGCCCGGGAGAGAGACGCAAATTCCCGACTGCGCTTTCATAAAGGATCTGTCGTAAGCATTGGTTCGTTTACGCGTAGCTGTAGCGCCGCGGAGGCTAGGCGCCCGGGAGAGAGACGCCAATTCCCGATTGCGCTTTCATAAAAGATCTGTCGTAAGCATTGGTTCGTTTAACCCGTAGCTGTAGCGTAGCGGAGGCTAGACGCTCGGGAGAGGGCCGCCAATTCCCAACTACGCTTTCAACGAAGATCTGTCAGAGCTTTGGTTCGTTTACCCCGTCGCTGGAGCGCAGCAGAGGCTAGACGCTCGGGAGAGACGCATCGGGCGATGGCCAGTGGTCCCCTACGTTTCCAGCGAGCATCGCCCCAAGTAAAATGGGCTCAGTGAGCCAGCGACCCTCTCTGTGCTCAATCAGCATTCCTCTCTTAGCATCCATTAGCATTTATCATGAACCTGCCCCTCGCGCCCCGCATCAATCTCGTTCGCGCTGTGCTGATTGTCGTTTTTGGGTTGATGTTCTTTTCTGTGAATGCTCATGGCCAAGCATTACAGCAACTGAAATACAACGACGAACATCTTGTCGTTGATTTGGGTGTTGGACTGTGGGCTTGGCCCGTACCCATGGATGCAGATAACGATGGGGACTTGGATTTACTTGTATCCTGTCCCGATAAGCCATCGAACGGAGTGTGGTATTTTGAAAATGTGGATGGCGATACACAAAAGAACCCACTTCCCATTTTTCGACCGGGTCGAAAGATCAGCAGTACTGTTCATTACGTTATGCCAAGCTATGTTGGCGACGAAGTGCGTGTTCTTAGTCCCGGTACGGAGTATTTGGATTTTGCTAAATCGGGAACGATATCCAAACGTTCGCTTCCCATTGAAGCGAAGTTCTACAAGCCTGAAGGGAAGCAAACCAAAGGGCCGAAGGTGCGGCACAATCAGTGGCGTTACATTGACTATGACGGAGACAATAATCTGGATTTAGTGGTTGGCATCGAAGATTGGAGTTTTTATGGATGGGATGATGCCTGGAATTCCAATGGAGAATGGCTCAACGGGCCCTTACATGGCTTTGTTTTTATTTTCAAAAACGAAGGTTCAGCCGAATCGCCCAAATATGCGGAGCCCTTCAAGATTCAAGCCGGTGGCCGAACATTGGATGTTTTTGGATGTCCCTCACCGAACTTTATCGACTTTGATCATGATGGTGATCTCGATTTATTGTGTGGCGAGTTCCTCGATAAGTTCACCTATTTCGAAAACATAGGAACTCGAACCGAGCCTAAGTATGCGGAGGGAAAAAGAGTTCACGAGGCGGGAGTGGATGCTGATTTGAGTATGGACTTGCAGATGATTGTGCCGGTGGCCATCGATTGGAACAAAGATGGTTGGTGCGATTTGATCGTTGGTGATGAGGATGGTCGTGTGGCGTGGGTTCAGAATACCAGCAAACTCGATTCTCGAAATGTGCCACTGTTTGAAAGTCCAAAATATTTTCAGCAACAGGCTGAGACACTGAAGTGTGGTGCCTTAGCCACTCCGTTTCCGTACGATTGGGATAGCGATGGTGATGTAGATGTTTTGTCTGGAAATACAGCAGGCTACATCGAGTGGTTTGAAAATCTAGAGCGGCTTGAGGATGGAGAGTTTCGGTGGGCCAAACCCGTGGCGCTGGAAGTTAATGGAAAGCCATTTCGCATCATGGCTGGGGCGAATGGAAGTATTCAAGGACCAGCGGAAGCAAAGTGGGGTTATACAACTTTTTCAGTTTGCGATTGGAACGGAGACGGTCGTCAAGACATCGTATTCAATTCGATCTGGGGGAAAGTTCAATGGCTCGAGAATATTGGCACCAAAGAGAAACCGAAGTTGGCTCCACCGCAACCTATCGAAGTCGATTGGGATGGCCAAGCCAAGAAACCGGCTTGGACATGGTGGCAACCGACGGGTAATGAGCTGGTCACACAATGGCGAACCACGCCGATCGGAATCGACTGGAACAAAGATGGTCGCACAGACCTCGCAGTTCTTGATTCGGAAGGCTATCCCGCTTTGTTTCTACGCAAGGAAGACTCTGGTCGGTTGGCACCACCCAAGCGGATTTTCGTTGATCAGACAGGTAAACCGCTACGGTTTAATGACCGAACGGCTGGTGGAAGTGGCCGGCGCAAATGGTGTTTCGTCGATTGGGATCGCGACGGGGTTTTGGACATTTTGCTGAACTCTCAAAACGCGGACTTTTGGAAAGGGCTGGGCGAAAAGGAGGGAAAGTGGCAGTTTCAGCATGTTGGGAGCTTGGCCAGTCAAAATATCGAAGGGCATGATGTAAGCCCGTCCACTGCAGATTTTGATCATGATGGCTGGCCTGACTTCTTGGGTGGGGCTGAAGATGGGCGGTTTTATTATCTTCGCAACCCAAACTCTCCAGATTAATCTATACTACAGCGAGTTACTCCCCTACCCGACCATCTCACCCCAGAGCATTTCCCCATGAGTCCACCAGTCGAAGCCATCGGCATCTTCGAGGTTAGTGGCTTTACGCCCGCCATGGTTGGGCTGGATGCTATGGAAAAGGGGGCACAAGTTCGGGTGATCCAAGCTGAGTTAAACGACTTCTTGGGGACGGTCATCAAGATCGAAGGGAGTGTCGCCAGCGTTCGTTCCGCTCTCGCAGCCGGTGAACAAGCTGCTCAACGTATGGGTGCCAAACCGATCGTCGCAATTTTGCCACGGCCTGACGAAGATGCGTTGGCCAAAGGCATTATGAGTAAGCAGGAACGCAGCCCGTTGTTAGACCAAAATGTCGTTCTCGATATTCGGACAGAAACCCCATCGACGGCGAAATCAGACGCCAATCGCCAGGAGACAAAAATGAGTTCCAATGCACTAGCCCTTGGTTTTATCGAAACACAAGGCTTTACGGCAGTATTTGAAGCGATTGACGCTGCCTGCAAGTCGGCCAACGTGGAAGTTGTGGCCAAAGAAAAACTAGGTGGTGGTTACATCACGGTTGTTATTCGTGGAGATGTGGCTGCGGTGTCAGCAGCGATCGATTCGGGCAAAGCGAAAGTCGAAGGGCTCGGCAAGTTGATTGCCGCTCATGTGATTGCTCGCCCCAGCGCTCAAGTAATGAGTTTGCTTCCGAAGTAGTCGTTCAACAAAAAAACACCCGCCGATTTCTCGACGGGTGTTTCAATTTCTCACCTAATCTGCCGGTTGGTATCCATTAAGGTTGGACGCCAGCCTGTCGTTCTTCTTCTTCCTCACGGATGAGGATTCGAGGTGTCACGGTCATCATGAAGGTGTTGGTTTCGCGACCGATACCGACGTTCTTGAACAAGCGGTTGATGTATGGGATCTTGCTCAACATTGGAACACCGCGTTCGATTCGGTTTTCTCGCAAGCGTTTGATACCACCTAGCAAGATTGTACCACCGTCAGGAACGTTCACCGAGGTTGTCACGCTGGTGAAGGCGAGTTCTGGCTGTTGAACGGTTGTGCCTTCTACTACATCCTCTTCATCTTCACGATCGATGATGTTTCCATCAGCATCGCGGACTACTGTACCGGTGTTTGAAGTGCGGCGACCTTCGAATGTAAAGGTTCGTACTTCACCGATGCGGCTGAAGTTAGGTAGCAAGGTCAAGCGTACGAATTGTTTGTCAGGCGATACCACAGCTTGAACATTCAACTGTGTACCTTCGTTGAGAACCACAATGATAGGTTGTTGTGCTACAGCGAAGTCACCGACCACTGGAACCAAGCCGACCACGAATGGGCGTTGTGTTTGGTCCGTGATGGTCGCAAACTGACCGTCGTACAAGGTTACCTTAGGAGCCTGCAACACGTTGGTGCGGGTATCACCTTGAGCAGCTTCGAGGAAGAAGAACATTTCGATGTCGCTCAAGATGGCGAAGCCGAATTGAGCCGCAGTGTTCTGGTCGAAACCACCAACCTGAGGAATCGCAGATCCGAAGGAGTCTTGGGTGAATGCCAAGTCCAAGTCAGCTGTTGGAGTTCCATCACGGTTCAAACCTACGGTTACGCTTGGTCCTTCGTCGTCAGTTGGCAACGATGTAACGTTGTCGTCAATGCGGAAGTCGAAGTCGACACCGATTCGTTCGAAGAAGTTATCACCCAAGGTGATGAAGCGTACTTCGATCGTAACTTGCACGTTTTGCAACGCCCGGAGAGCTTCCAAGAGAGCTTGGATTTCTTCGTGAGTTTCTTGTGGAGCACTGATAACCAGCGAGAGGTTACCTGGGTATGCCTGCATAGTGGCATCACCAGATTCCCAAAGGTCAGGGTCAACAGTTTGTTGGATCAAGTTCATCAGCTGGCTGAAGTCAGCCATCGATGCACCACCACCAGAACCTAGGCCACCGGCAGCTGGAGCACTCATCTGTGGACCGAAGCCACCCATCACTGGGTTGCCCATTCCCATCTGAGGACCAACACCGCCTACCATCGGTCCGCCACCCATCGGTAGTCCCAGACCAGGCATCCCAGCCATCTGTGCCAAAACATTGCTGTTGGGGCTCATGCTGTAGTTGCGGTTGGATACCATTTGGAATGGAGAGACGTCGTTGGTTTGAACCAACATTCGGTTGCCTTGCGTTTGATAGGCAGCCTGAATAGCTCCCGCCATACCCTGTGAGTAGTCGGTGATAAAGTTAGGAATTGGTACAACCAAATCTTTAACGTTATAGGTCTTGTTCGCAACATTGCGACGGATGCGGTCACGGCTGGTGATCAACAACACGTCGTTGCGTACGGTATGACCCAAGTTGAGAGGCTCGAGCAACAAAGTCAAAGCACTCTTCAAGGAGATCGGTGTGTTCAAGTTTAGAGTTACGGTCTGGTCAGAAGGAAGTGCTTCTGCCGACAAGCCCAATGGATCGATGTGAATTGGGATGCCAACCATTTGGCTCAACAATTCCATCGCTTCAGCCAATGGCTTGTTCGTAAACTGAACAGTTACTTCTGTCTTGAGCTTGTTATAGATCGATCGCTCGAGTTCGGACATCTTGACGATGTTGTCGTCTTGTCCGCTTCGCAACTTCTTGATCTGTTCCCAGCTTTCTGCCTTAGGGAATACCAATGGGTTGCGATCATCAAACGGTCGTGATGCATCTTCAACACTCAACATCGCGTCAGCGAAACCGAGTTCTTTAGCCGATGCAATATCGCTGTTTTCTTTGATGCGGCGAGAGATTCGCGACAACTGATACAGAGACACAGCGATTTGTGAATCAGGATCGAGTTCACGTACTTGCTTAGCAATTTGCTCAGCTTCTTCGTAACGTCGCTCTTCCATCAAGTCGTTGAACTGTTCGACCAAGGAAACGATTTCAGTGTCGAGCTTAGCACGACGCTCACGTTCCATGTCGAGTTCAGCCAAGATACGACGATTGTTTTGATCGAGTTCGATGTTGGCTCGGTTCTGATCGATGTAACCTTGTTGAGCACCAATTGCTCGGTCAACCATGGTCAAAAATTGCTTGCGAGCTGGAGCATCTAACTCAGCTTGAGCAACTCGCATGCGAAGCGAGTTCAAGCGTTGCAATGAACCGAGAGGATCGGATTCCCGAGTTCGTTCGGCTTCAGCCATTTCGCCGGTAACTTCGCGGAACATCTTCTGACGCACAGCAGCTTGTTCGTCGGTAACAGGTGTACCGGCTGCGGCTGGAAGTTGTCCAACGTTGCGTGCAGCTGGAGCATTAAGAAGCATGAGCTTCTCACGCAGTTGCTGACGAACTAATGGATCCATCTGAGCTTCTTGTTTCCAAGCTTCGGAGAACTTCTGCAAAGCAACTTCGCGGTTGCCTGCGGTCAAAGCTTGAAGACCTTGTTCGTATAGTGCTTCACCCGAAGCGACCTGACCGCCGACGTCGCCCTGTGCTGAGGCGAGCTGAGGTGCAGAGCGATCCGCTTGCGGATTGAAAACGCCTTGTTGTACACCTGGTTGCTGAATAGGCATTTGCCCACCAGCTGGTACCACTTGGCTATTTCCAGGAAACGCAGGGAATCCAGCAGGTTGAGCAGGAGCGGCCTGCTTCATCGCTGCGAGATCTTGGCGAGCCTTTTCGGTTGTATCCGAAAGGTTGCCAACGAGTCCTTGTGGACGATAAGGGACTTGTTCAGCGGCAGCCACCAATTGCTCAGCGGCAGCCACATCGCCAGCCCTCATGGCAGCACGAGCTTGCATCAGCAAGCCTTCATACTGCTGCTGCGGACTGACCTCAGGAGCTTGGGGCTGCTGGGCAGCAAGGCTCCCGCTGGTGCCCGTAGTTGGCAAGATAGCTGGACCGGCAAACGCGGCCAGTCCGGCAAGCCAACCAAGTTTCTGTGTGAATCTGGTGACTTTCACGCGACACTCCTTCTTCGCAATGTCAGGATCTCGGACTGCCGGCGGGTGGCCCAAAACTTGAATACCACCATGCAGGCTGCCATAAAGTTTGGGTTACACTAACCGGTTTTCTGTTGCTTCATTCTGTTCCATAGCGGGAAAGTCCGTTTTGCCGCTATCGAATCAGTTATTGGGTGATTCATTTTCCATCATCATGCCCCGAATTCGAACGGAAAGAATTACGGCTTTCGCGACGAACTCGCATCGGACAAGAGAACGGTATGCCCCCTCCAGGGTGATTTCGTAGGTGAAATCTCCGGCAGGAAGGGTAAGTACGTGGGGATGACGGTATAAGTCAAGCCCACTCTATCCGCATAATCGGTACAATCGTGACTACCGCTACAACCCGAAATTGAAAAAGTGACAAATTCGATTGGATTTAACTAAAGGGAAGGCAAATTTTGACACAAAACATGGGCCCCCATTCTTTCTGTTTGCGTATATCCTTCCCAGCTTATTTGTTTTGAAGCGTGCTAGCTATTCTTCAATAAGGAAATTCCATGAGTCGAACTGAGCGAAAGTTCCGCGTTCTGGCAGATCTTCCATTAGCTGAGTATTTCGACTCGTTGTTAGGTGACGTCGAGTTGATCGATCTTGCTGACTTTCAGCAGCAAATAATCGCAAATCCGAAGTCAGGTGAAGGTATCGAAGGGTTTTTGACTTACGGCCACCCAAAAGTCGATTCGAAATTGATGGATCAACTTCCCAACTTGCGCATCATTAGCAACCATGGCGTTGGTGTGGACCATATTGACCTCACGGCAGCTTGCCAACGCAAGGTACCTGTGGCTCATACGCCGGGTGCCGTTGATGGAGCCACCGCCGATTTAGCTATCACGCTCATGTTGGTCACCGCGCGACAAGTTATTGCTTGCAATCGTTTCGCCAACGATGACGCATATCGGCAGCCTGGTTTTTCCGACCAACAGATGCTGGCATTGCGCGGTCGTGATGTGTTCGAAGCAACACTCGGAATCGTTGGCCTGGGACGCATTGGGAAGAAAATTGCCAAGCGAGCCAAGGGATTCGACATGCGAATTCTCTATTACAAGCGAAATCGTGATCTACAGGCAGAGCACGATTTGGGCGTCCAATACGCAGAACTCGATTCGCTTCTTGAAACTTGCGATTATGTGATTCTGTCAGTTCCACTCAATCCATCAACCTTTCAACTGATCGGTAGAGATCAATTGAAACGCATGAAGTCGACGGCCATCTTGATCAACGTGGCGCGCGGTGGAATTGTCGATACGGCGGCTTTGGTCGAGGCGTTGCAGAACCGTTGGATACGTGCTGCTGGCTTAGATGTCACTGATCCCGAACCATTGCCCGCTGGCCATCCCTTATTTTCATTGGACAACGTTACCATTCTTCCACACATAGGAAGCTTTACAGAGCAAACACGTCGCCGTATGGCCGAATTAACGGCCCAGCAATTGCTGGCCGGGCTGCGAGGTCAGCCGATCCAACACGATGCAACACGAACACAGAACTAGCGATTGAAACGAGATGCGGTTTGTGGCGCAAAAAAATGCGAAGAAATGGCTTGTAGCCGTTTCTTCGCATGGAAGAGTATTGGCGATTAAGATGCACTGCCTCGGAAGCCTGTTGCCTCAGAGCGCGGGCCGAAAGCATTACTCGCGAACGGCTGGCCATTTACCGTTTTCGATGGGAGTCCCTTTGATTTTGGTAGGATCCATAACGACATACCGGATCTTTTGGCGGTTCCAAGTGTAAGTGATGTGTACTAAGCCATCTTTTCCTTCGATGACTGCAGGATAAGAGAACTCACCCTTATCTTCTTTTTCTAACTGTGTAACAGCTGACCAATGAAGGCCATCATCTGAGATAGCCACATTCAGTTCAGCTCGTGCTCCACCAGGCTTGCGTGAATCGCGAGTCGTATGATTGTAGACCAAGAGATGGCGACCATCTTTCAGCGTTACCGCATCGATGCCAGAGTTTGGGTTAGGGAGATCGAGCAATGAAAGGCGATCCCAAGTTTGGCCTTCATCTTTGGAAATGGTCATCGAAATCTTTTGGGCCGATTTAGTGCGGCACAACATCAATATGGATTTGTCTTTCAATCGCAAAAAGGTTGGTTGAATGCTCTCCATTTCATCTTTGGCATTGAGAGGGCCAATCAGCTTCCAATTCAACAGGTCGGGTTGACCTACTTCTACATGGGCTCGCCAGCCATCATGTTCGCTGCTTGAGCCGCACAGCCAAGAACCATCGCTTCGCAGTATGGGTTTGTTCTTGATGGGGCCGAGGATGTTCTCTGGAAGGCGAGTGGCTGGTCCCCAGGTTTCTCCAGAATCTTTCGACACTTTCCACATTCCCCACCATGTCGATGGACTGGGGCCGACTTTGTAAAACAGAATCAGTTGGTCGCCCTGGGTTACCAACACTGGGTTCCAACATGGATAGCGTTTTCCTTCGTAAACTCCATCTGCCACCATTTTGGGAGCGGACCAAATTTTCTTGTCGCTATCCAATTGCGAGAACCAGATTTCCACATCATCGTTACCTTCTTCGGTGCCACCGAACCAAGCGGCTACGATATGTCCGTTCGGTGCATCGACAAGAGTAGAGGCATGGCATTCAGGAAACGGAGCTTTGTCGTAAATGTACTGACTGGTCGTAATTGCTGATTGCTGTCCCACGGCCATCGAACCCAGGCCAAGCCACAACGCCCCGAAAATTGCTAGGGCTACCCCATGGGTAACTTGGTTGTGCAAAAAGGGGATACGGATTGCCATTTTTCTGACCATAGTGCGTGCCATCAATTCACAGGAGGGAGGGAAGATTGGCTATGATAGGGAGAGTCGCCAAATCAACAAATCATCCTTAATTGTCATCGAAAAAGGTGACGATCGGCAAGCGGTGAACAGGGTGATGCGGTAGCGAGATTTTGAAATTGCGATAAAAAATTCGTGAATTGGGTGTCGTGTAAAGCGTTTCGCGAAGTTGCTGTCGCAGATGCGGATTTAAATGCCAACTTCACACCCGAATCAGCTCAGCAATCCGTGGCTTAGCTGCAAATTAAATGGACGTTCGAAGAGGGTAGTTTTCGATGAGTGTTTCGCGTCATTGGTTCCAGCCATTTACCTGGGTGGTAGTGTTATTGTCTTCGCTTACGGTAGGGCATGTTCGAGCGGAGATCACTGTTCCTACAATTGCACAGGTGCTTGAAGCAGCGGGCGAGAACAAGTCGCAAATAGAAAAGGCATTGGCCGAAATTGAACCCGAGTACAAAACGGGGATGGAATTCTTGATTCGAAACATGCCCGAACAAGATTGCCGCACACTTTCTGCAGATTTCTTGTTGGAAAATGTTCGGCTTGCATATCAAGCTTGGAAGAATTCCAAATGGCAGGCTGATGTACCCGAAGAGGTTTTTCTAAACAACGTTCTGCCATATTGCGTGGTCAATGAAACGCGCGATGCTTGGCGAAAAGATTTCATGGAACTTTTTGCGCCATTAATTAAAGACTGTCAAACACCTGGTGAGGCCGCCGCTGTTCTCAATGGCCAGATCTTTGGAATCGTTCAAGTTAAATATTCCACCAAACGTCCTAAACCGGATCAGTCACCTGCGGAGTCGATGAAGGCTGGATTAGCATCTTGCAGCGGTCTATCGATCCTATTGATTGATGCTTGCCGTTCCTTAGGAATTCCGGCTCGCTTTGTGGGAACTCCGCTATGGGCTGATGGAAGCGGTAATCATTCGTGGGTTGAGGTATGGGATAAAGGGGATTGGCATTTTACAGGAGCTTGTGAGGCAACTGGCAAAGATCTCAACCAAGGTTGGTTCATTGGACGAGCTAGCCAAGCGATCACGGACGATCCTCTTCGCGCGATCTATGCGACGAGCTTCAAACGGACGCCTATTCATTTTCCCTTGGTGTGGGATCGACGTATCCGTTGGGTTTACGCCGTTAATGTCACGCCGCGTTACGCAGGCAAGCAACCTGTACCCGCAGGCCACGTAGAAACACGTTTTGTTTATCGAAATCCAAATGGCAAAGAACGTGAAATCATCGACTTCACTATTTTGGACGCCAAGAGTGGGGAAAAGATTTTTGAAGGCAAGACCAGAGATGAACGCTTCGATGCGAATGACCATACAAGCTGTTACTTGATCAGCACCGGCTCATTTAAGGTTCTTTGGAAGGATGCAGAAGGCGAACATGCACTCGAGTTAGACAATCCAAAGAGCGAGCAATTGGTAGAGCTCAAGCCATAAGGCTATAAACCTAGGATTTTTTGACGGGGTGGGGTGACATTGGTCACTCGCCCCGCAATTTCCGTCAAGATTTTTTGTTCCAAAGCAAAATCGCGCCCCATATCAATCCAACCGATCGTAATGGGCAAAGAACGGAGATTACTTTCTGTGCGAACGATTGTACCGTCATGACGCAGAGTGGCCGCACCCTCTCCCGAGAATTGAGATCGATCGACGTCTTCGAGTTGTTTAGAAACCACAACTTCAATTTGGTAACCACCCTGCCCTGGCACGGCCCGAACAACACAAGTTCGTCGAACACTCTGCAGCGTTCCCAGCAGGCGTTCGAAGGAGTTCGCAGCATCGCTCCGCCAAGGTTCCAAACATGTTGCCCCAATTTCAGGATACGTTTGGAGGCGTCCCTCTAACCACTCGCTACCATAGCGCTGGACGGGTTGTTCTTTCTCGATACGAAAATAATCATCCACCGTATCGACAATCTGATTCCACAAAAATGCAGGATCTTGGTCGGGCACAAGGATTGGATTTGGGGGCGGCGCCATCACTGTCGGCATCCCACCAGGTGGCATCGTCTTTACCGGTGCTGCACAACCGATAGCCAGTGCGCTAAAGAGCCCGCACACCAGCAAACCATTGGCCGTCCGAATCCAAATGGAAGTGATAAACCGCTTACTCACCGTTGCCCCTCACAGATCGAGGAGCTGAGTTCGCTCGTGGTAACCACTTCGATTCCAGATCACCCGGTGCTGCGAGCACATACTCATGACTGTTTTCGACGCGGCGACCATCGGCTGTTTGATAACGCACAAAGACCATAACTTTTTTGCCAGCTGGAACCTTACCTTCCAACGAGATATCTAAGTGTATGCCTTTAGCATTACCCTGTTTTCGCATCGCTTCTGCAACTTGTTGCGGATTGTATTTCCAAATACCGATGCGACCTGAGGCGTCTTGTATCGCAGGGTCGATAATCGATACCAAGAGTTCGGCTGGTAAATCTAAAAAGTCGCCGGCTGCGTTTCGCGGTTGCAACACTAAGCGAACCGCGTCATCGCCCGCTTGTCCATCAAGGTCCAAAGCAATCGAGAAGGGACGCACGAAGGTGATTTCAGTCATGCGTTGGTCTAATGGCTGAGCTGTCTCTTCAGTTGGAATACCCCGCGATGTTGAACTGTTTTCGGAGTAGCTGGCCTGGGAAACCGCATGACCAGGAGCTACTGCGTTGGCTTGGTTCTCAGAACTACTTCGACGTCGGCCACTAGCAGTCTTAGGAATACGTCCCAATTCAACTTCCAACGCGCCCAAGGTCGGTGGTGGCAACAATTGAACAGGGCTGGATGTGCCGCTATTGATCTTGCCCGACTCAGCAGGTGGTTTCTTCGATGGATCGATAGGAAGTGCGTCGGTTGGTGTACCAAGGTCAATATCGGGTGGCTCAAGAAGGCCAGGTTCCGATGACTTGGTAGCACTTCCTGCCCCTGCAGGTGGAGGCAAAATCGATGCCGGAGGAGCAGGTAGCGACTTTTCGTTGGCAGGTGGGGCCGGAGTAGGTTCCAACTTTAATGGACTGGTCTCCTCGCTTTCCAAACTTTTTAGTGGTGTGCTTGGAGGAGGCATTGGATTGGTAGCGGGAGGTGACGTAGGTTCTTCTACAGCACTCTTTTCGGGTTCTAAATCTGTTTTTGGTGCGTTTGACTTCGGAGTTGTAGGACGATCTGAAGGAGAACTTGTACTTCCCGATAAACCAGAACTCGAACTATTCTTGGGGGGAAGTCCCATCTTCTTCAGCATCGCGTTTTCACGCTTGGCCGCTTCAAGCTCTAACTCAAGTTTGCGATATTCGTTGTCGTACTCGTAGATAATATCTTCGAGCTCACGAATCTCTGACGCCATGTTTTGTACATAGACATCTTGGTAAGCAGGACGACGACAACCCACAGTCGCGACGACACTGCTGAGCATCAGCAATGCGAGCGTTTTGGTGGTTGATTTCATCACGGTCGTACCATCCTGCAAAATGATAGCAATTACAAAACTTTAGAAAATCTCGAAAGATTTTCGATGCAGGGGAGGATTACTGGAAGTTTGAGGTACGAGTCAAGCTTGATTAGGCCGAGATTCGTGAAGCATTTCAAAATGGGCGAGTGCGGAGAGGGGCATGTGCTGCAAATGATAGCCTCCTTCCAGAAGACTCACGATTTTTCCTTGGCAATGAACAGCGGCGATATCGCTGACGCATTTGGTTAATTCGGCGAAGTCGGGTTCGCTGAGGCAAAGGCCACCGACTGGATCATCCACATGTGCGTCGAAGCCAGCGGACAACAAAATGAGTTGCGGTTTTATTTTGTCAGCAAATTGCGTCAGTTCAGCTGTGAAGCGTTTCATGAAATCGTCGCGCGAAATGTTTCCGCCGACCGGTAGGTTTTTGGTCCAGCCCAAGCCAGCCCGCGCACCGGTTTCGTCTGCTTTGCCAGTGCCAGGATAAAATGGAAAACGATGACTGGAGAAAAAAGCGACTTGGCCATCTTCCCAAAAGATATCTTGGGTTCCATTTCCATGATGCACATCCCAATCGACGATCATGACTCGATCTAACCCATGAGCTTGCAGCGCATGTTTGGCAGCGATTGCCACATTGTTCAATAAACAGAAACCCATCGGGGCATCTTTAAGTGCATGATGGCCGGGTGGGCGAATCACGCAAAAGGCGCGTGAGTCTTCACCTCGTGATACTCGGTCGACTGCATCGCAGGCAGCCCCGGAGAT